>CAMAGA010000095.1 GCA_945833955.1 uncultured Clostridia bacterium | reverse complement strand
AAAGGATATGATGTCCTCGAAAGTTGAAAAACAGGTAAAGCTTCTATCTCTATCGTATAATTTTTCTGTTATCGGAAAAATTGCGGAAAGCTCGGAATAGGATTGCGTTTTGAATTTTGTGGGCGTATAATTATTTAGGTTGACAGAAAAAATTCCGCATGGTATAATAAAAATAATAAATTCAAAAAAAAGAGGATCGGGATATGGATCGTTTGGTTATAGGGCAAATTTTAAAACCGCAGGGCATTCGGGGTGAACTCAAGGTAAAACCGCTTACGGATACGGCGGAAGATATGCGGAATTTTAAGGTGGTTTTTATTGACGATATAGAATATAAAGTGCTGTCCTTTCGGGTAGGCGCAGGAGAAGCGTATCTGGGGCTTAGAGGCATTGCGGACCGCAATGCGGCGGAGCGTATGCGCGGTAAGTACGTCGAGGGCAGACGGGAAGACGCCGCGCCTCTTCCCGAGGGCGTGTACTATATCGTGGATATTATAGGCTGTACCTTGTATAACGAAGATGGCAAAAAGCTGGGCGTTGTACAGGACGTAACGCAGGCGGCAACGGATATTTATACGCTGCAGACGGAAAAGGGCGAACTGCTGATCCCCGTGCCCAAAGGGCTCATTCTGGACGTGGATATCGAGGAAAAGAAGATCACCGTGGACAACAAGCGTTTTTTGGAAGTTTCCGTGTGCGATGAGGAATAAGGTATGCGCATAGATATCCTGACGCTGCTCCCCGAAATGTTTGAACCCTTGAAGACGAGCATCATCGGCAGAGCGCAAAAAGAAAACAAGATAGAAATCAATATCGTCTGCATCCGGGACTATTCGGAAGATCTGCGGCATCGCAAATGCGACGATTATCCCTTCGGCGGCGGCGCAGGTATGGTCATGATGCCCGTACCCATCGGCAACGCCATCAAGGCGATCGACCCCGAACATAAGGCGCACCGCATCTATATGTCCCCCAAGGGCAGCGTGTTCCGTCAGTCCAAGGTATTCGAACTTTTGGAATACGAACACGTTATTCTGCTTTGCGGCCATTACGAAGGCGTGGATCAGCGGGTCATAGACCTCTTTATAGACGAAGAGATCTCCATCGGCGACTACGTTCTGACGGGCGGGGAATTGCCTGCCATGGTCGTTACGGACTGCCTTTGCCGATACGTGGACGGCGTAATCAATCAGGGTTCGCTCATCGACGAAAGCTTTACGGATAATCTTTTGGAATATCCGCAGTACACCCGCCCGGTGGAATACGACGGACTGGTTGTGCCGGAAGTGCTGCGCAGCGGCAATCACAAAAAAATAGACGAGTGGCGCAGGCAGAAAGCGTATGAGGAAACGCTTGCAAAGCGCCCCGATCTGCTCGGCAAAAAAGGAGAATAAAGCATGAAAATCATTCAATGGTTTCCGGGGCATATGACGAAAGCCGTGCGTATGATGGAAGAGAATATTTCTCTGTGCGACGGCGTATTATACGTTCTGGACGCCCGTTGCCCCATGGCGAGCATCAATCCGAAGATGAAAAAACTGTTCGGAGAAAAGCCCGTACTGTATATTCTGAACAAGGCGGATCTTGCCGACCCCAAGGAGACGGAAGCGTTTATACGCTTGTTGGAAAAGCAAGGCGCAAGTGCCGTTGCAATCACTGCAAGTTCGCCTCCCACCAAGCGCATTCTGACTGCCAGGCTTGCCAAAATTACGGAAGAAAAGCGGCAGAAGTTTGCGGCAAAGGGTATGCAACGCACCATGCGGTTTATGGTTGCAGGCGTCCCCAATACGGGCAAGAGTACGGTGATCAACACCTTAGCCGGCGAAAAGCGCGCGCAGACGGGCGATAAGGCAGGCGTAACCAAGGCAAAGCAATGGATCCGAGGGGACGGCTTTGAGCTTTTAGATACCCCCGGCACGATGCCGCCCGCATTTGAAAATCAGGATCTGGCGCGGCACCTTGCCTACGTGGGCAGCATCAACGACGATATCCTCGACTTCGACGATATTGCTCTTTGCCTGCTTTCGGAACTGGCGGCAAGGCATCCGCAACTGCTTGCGGCAAGGTACGGCATTACCGATTACGCTTCTCCGCTGGGTATGTACGAGGCGCGCTGCAAGCGGCGCGGTTTTATCGTCAGCGGCGGGGAATACGATTACGAACGGGGTGCAAAGGCGCTCATAGACGATTTCCGAAAGGGCAGAATCGGCAGAATATCTCTGGAATGCGCCAAAGATTTTGCGCAGCTTGAAAACCCGGAACAGCCTGCACAGTCGGAGCAGTCGGAATAGCGCTTTGCCTTACAGACGGAGAAAAAGGAAAATTTTGCGCTATCAAGCAAAACAGGAATTGACAAATCCGGATTATCTGTTATAAAATATAAGAAATAGGAGGCAAAAGTATGAAAAAAATTTTTTATGCTGTTTTCCTGATTCTGATTTCTGCGGTTTTGGTCGGGTGTTCCGTGTCGGGGTGTCTGGGCGTCCGCAAGACCGTTCGGGAAATCAGCGCTACATATGAACAGAACGAAGTCATCTACGAAGGCGAAAACGTGAACGTAGTGGAAGAAAGGGGCGTATTGACCGTGCAATGCCTTTATACTACGGGCGATTCCGCTCTTATTACAAACGAGTACGCTCTGACGGGAACGTTGACGGCAGGGACTTCCGTGATTACGGTTACCTACCGGGGGCAATACGTTTGTACGTTCCGCGTGGAAGTAACCGAAGTCGGTATTCGGGAGATCCGTGCGGAATACGAACAGCAGCAGAAGGTCTTTCCTCATTACGAAGTGTCCGATCTGCCCGATTACGGGGATTTGTCCGTCTGGGCGGTATACGTGGACGGCTCGGAAGAGTTGCTTGACCCGGAGAAGGCGGAGCTTTCCTTCCGCGGTACGCTGGAAGTGGGTACGAGTAAAGTTGCGGTCGTCTATCAGGATTATATCGCATTCGTGAACGTGGAAGTTTCGCCCGTGGAAATTACTTCCATCGGCGCAACGTGGGAGCAGTCGGAGGCGATTTACCCGTATTACGACGTAGCGAACCTCGAATCTTACGGTACGCTTACGGTAACCGCTTACTATAACGACGGCACGAGCGAAGTTTTGCAGGGCGGCTATACGCTCAGCGGCGATTTTGCGCAAAGCGGAGAGGTTACGGTAGGCTATGCGGGATGCACGGCAACCGTTACGACGGAAGTGACGTCCTTGGCGGTCGTGTCTGTCAGCGCAACGTGGCGGCAGTCGGAAACGATCTTCCCCTATTACGACGTAGCGAATCTCGAATCCTACGGTACGCTCACCGTAACGGCGAAGTACAACGACGGCTCGGAAGAAACGGTTACGGGGTATACCCTGCAAGGGGATTTCAGTTTGAGCAGGGAAGTGACGGTCGGGTATGCAGGATGCACGGCTACCGTCACGGTGGAAGTAACGGCGGTCGTCCTCACGGATATTCGGGCAAGTTTTGAACAGACGGCGGAAGTATTGGATACTACGCCCTTAGAAGACCTCGGCGATTACGGCATACTCACCGTTTGGGCCATCTACAACGACGGCACGAGCGTCATGGTGCAGGATTATACGCTTTCCGGAACGCTGGTAGCGGGCGAATGCTATCCGAACGTCATTTACAGGGGCTATATCAAGCAGATCAAAGTGTACGTAACGGCAAGCGTGGTGGAAACGGGCATTCGGGCTACCTACACGCAGGAAAAAGCTCTGTTTGCCGGGGAATGTTCGCTTTCCGACGTATCGGAAGCAGGCGTCCTTTTGGTGGAACTGACTTACTCCGACGGAACGGCAACGGCGGTAACCGACTATACGCTCTCCGGTGGCAACTTTACTACCGCCGGTACGACGCAAGTTACCATTACTTACGGCGGCTATCGGACGACTTTCTCCGTTACAATCAGCCCGGCTGTCGATCATTACGCACCGCTGGTTGCGGCAGGCAATTACTTTGGCAAGAACTACGATATAGAATACACGGACGGTGCGGTTTCCAATTCTATTTCCGTCAACTCGGGTATTGCGATCAACTGGGGAACTTTCACGGGCTTTATCTGCACCATTCCGGACGGTTCCAGCACCTATAATTCGTATTATATGTACCTCTGCGATATGGAGGAAGGGTATTATAACAACTACGGCTTCTATTGGTCGGGCGGCGAAATGCCCGTGGTCAACGTATTGTTCGATCAGTATGATAATCATTCGAGCGCGAATACGAGGCTCGGCAACGATACGTGGATGAAGCAGCGGTTCTGGTTACAGCAGATGTGCAATTCGTCCAACTTCAGTTTCATCGAATCGAAGGACGGCTACAGCTATTACCGTACCGTTACGGATAACGTTCTGATGCACGCGGCATACGGCGCTTGCTACTATGTGGAAATGTCCGATACGTATAGCGGCTGCTACGCAATTTATAAAGTTTCCGAAACGAACGCTTCGGATATGTCCTACGAATTCTATACGGCGGACGGAACGATGTATGCTATATGCACTTACGCCGGAATGGGAAGCAATACTTTGAAGTTGGGCTATAACTATATGTACGACTATCGGGCAAACTACGTTTATTTGCTCAAAGGATGAAAAACGTCGCTCCGAAAGGTTCAACCTTTCGGGGCGATTGTTTTATCCTATTCTTTATTTTTCATTCCGCTTTCTTGCGTTGCGGGCGATTTCGCCGTTTTTCGTTTTTTTTGCTTTGCTTTTTTCCGTTCTTAAAAAAGCAGGGTAACTTTTATCAAAACCAATTCCTTGCGTTGCGAATGATTTCGCCGTTTTCGTTTTTTGCTCTGCTTTTTCCGTTCTCCCCCAAAGGCGTCCTTTATCAAAACCAATCGCCGTCCGAAACGAAGAATCGTTTCGGACGGCGATGATTGTTTTCATTTAAAAAAGCTTTTTTACGGCGGAAGTTTGTACGTACCGAGTCTGTTTTAATCGGTATAGGAAACGTCCGATAAGAACGGATTGCGCTTGGAATCGGCTGCAACGGCGTCCTGCGATGCGCTTGCGGAAGAGAAGGTGTACTGTTCGTCGTCGAGGAAAATGCCGTCGTAGTTGAACTTTGCCGCGTTTTCCTGATAGTCGAGGTATTCAATCATACCGCAAAGTTCCAGGTTTTCGTCATAGATGTATTCCAGAACGATTTGCAGATTGACGGGGTCTACCACAAGTTCCATACACGTCGGGAAGATCATGGCTTTGCCCTGCAACATGGACATATAGTAGGAGTGCAGGATGGGAACGTCGTAAGAGGTATAGTAGTACAACTCGTCTTCATCGCCCATGCCTTCAAATTCAAAGTATTCGTAAGCAAAGGTGAGGGGAAGGTAGAACGCCTCGTAGAAGTCGTCGCTCGTGCCGAGCGCCCATTCGGTATAAGTTACGGGGTAACCGTAGGTGGTGTAGCTGGAGTCGTATTCGCAGTAGTAATAATACATATTGCCGTTGACTGAGATCATGCCGTCCAGATTGGCATCGTTTACGGAGAACCAATCGCAAACGTATGTAGTAAAGTACCCTTCCGTGGTGGTAATGAGTGCGGTGTAGTCGGAGCCGAACTGTGCAGTCGTGTAGCTTAAAACGGCTTCGGGGTCGTAATCGCGGATCTCGTTGACGGCGTATACCAGAACGGTAATATTCGCTCTCTTGCCTTCATAGGCAACGGAAATCGTATTTTCCGTGTACATCATATCCTTTTTGTTGCGGAACGTACCGGAAAGGGTGTAGTCGTAGACGCGTTCGGAGGTACCGTCGTTATAAGTAGCGGTTACAACGAGTTCGCCTGCATTTTCAATGCTCGAAAGGGCGTCGTCCGTAAAGATATATTCTTCCTGTTCGTAAGTTGCGGTAAGGTCTACCACCTGTACGGCTTCTGCAAATACGGGGAACTCCGAAAGCTGACCTTTATAGTAAAGGCTGAAAGTATTGGAACCCGCAACGAACCGACCCGTATTCAGAATCTTATAGCCTTCCTTTACGTCTTCGGTAGTGCCGTCTTCATAAATGGCGGTCACGGTCAGATTGCCGTAGCCAAGCAGATTCTGCATCTGGTAAGAGGTGTAGATAGGGGAAGACGGTTCAAAAAAGGCGATTACCCTTTGCGGAAGCATATTTTCATGCGGGTCAGCAGAAACCGATTCGCTCGTGCCGGAGCCGGAAGAGATATCGA
>CAMAGA010000094.1 GCA_945833955.1 uncultured Clostridia bacterium | reverse complement strand
TAAGAAATTGCTTTGCCTTGGCTCCACCTGACGGGGGAGCTGGCGCCGAAGGCGACTGAGGGAGAGAAAAAAGTATTTGTAACAGTTACTTTAAAGTTATAGCAAAAGTTCAGAATGATTGTAGTTAGCTAAAAGATTTACTTTTTTCTCTCCTTCCTCTGCGTGCGCATTTTTTGCAGGTTTGGCAGGGGAAAGGTTGCATAGAAATTCCCTTTTACACAGAATGAACACCTGTTTTCTATATTTATGCGTAAAACAAAGCATATTTATAAAAAAGAAAAAGAAGAATTGCATAAGGGAAACGAATTATAAAAATTAGGTGAAAAATTTTTAAAAATTTCCGAAAAAACGCTTGACAATGGTTTTGTATACTGTTATAATCGACTTATAAACAAGGAAAGGAACAGATTCCCTATTGCAACTTGTACCAATCGGGGCAATCCCGTGGTAAATAAATTCAAAAAAATTTTTTTTAAGGAGGAGTTTTCATTATGAAACTCAACAAATCCAAGAAGGGCTTCACCCTTGTCGAACTTGTAATCGTTATCGCAGTTATCGGTATCCTTGCAGCAGTTTTGATTCCTACGTTCTCTAGCGCAATCGAAAAGGCTAACCAGTCCGCTGCACAGCAGGCAGTTGCTAACGCTCGTACCCAATATCTTATTGACCACGCACAAGAAGGCGTAGTTATTGATGCTGGTATAGTTGACGGCTATTTTGTAGTTCTTGGTGGGAACATCTCTAAGTATGAGGATGGCGCATATACTGAGGCGAGTGGATCTAATCCTGCTAAATTTGTTATTGGTGGTGTTACATACAATCAAGTAGCTGTGGTTGATATGGGTAGTGAATCTGTTAAGATTTTCACCAAGGCTGCCTAACTCGTAGCGAATAAAAATTACATACGGTGATTTTTCAACCTTACGGCATTCCGCCGTAAGGTTTTTTTGCGCCCTTTTTATGGATAAGATAAGGAAACCGAAATGAAAAATCGGCATAAAGAAACTATTGACGGCGCAAGCATTTTGTGTTATAATATAAATCGGTATATGTTCGATATATACACGCTTTTTAAGGATACGGTTAGTTTATGGAAAAAAAGAGACATATAGGGCTATGGATCGGGTTAGGGTGCGTACTGCTGCTCGTGGTTGTGGCGGTGTTCATCCTGTTCAAGTCGGAATCGGTCGGCGCAGGGGCGTCCAAGATTATGGGCCTGATTGCGCCCTTCCTCGCAGGCGGATGCATCGCCTATATCCTGCGGCCCATCGCCAATAAATTCTTTGCGCTCTTCCGCAAAGCGTTCTATCACAAAAAGTTCTTCAAAAAGCCTATTTCGGATACGGCGGCAAATTCGCTTGCCAACGGGCTTTCCGTATTCTGCAGCTTTCTGGTCTTCCTCGTCATCTTCTTCGTCCTCGGCTGGATGATCTTTCCGCAGGTGGTGGAAAGCGTAAAGAATCTGATTTCCGTTGCGCCCGAACTCTTCGATAAGGCGCAGAACAAGCTGGACCAATGGTTTGCGGAATACCCGGAAGTGATCGATCAGATCCATAAATTTTTGGAAAATGCGGAAAAGATGCTCACGGACTGGGTCAAAGGCTTGCTCAGCTCGGCGGACGTGATTGCCAACGGCGTGATGAACGGAATTACTTCCGTGTTCACCATCGTCAAGGACCTCGTCATCGCTATCATCGTTGCCCTCAACCTGTTAGCCGGGCGCAGAATCTTTGCGGCGCAGTCCAAAATGATGCTGTATGCGGCGGTCAAACCCAAGCGTGCGGACGGCATCATGCAGGAAGTGCGCTATGCGGATAAGGTATTTACGGGCTTTATCGTAGGCAGACTTTTGGACGCGCTCGTCATCGGCATTTTAACCTATATCTTTATGCTGATCATGAATATGCCCTACTCCCTGCTGATTTCGCTCATCATCGGCATCACCAATTTCATCCCGTTCTTCGGGCCGTTCATCGGCGGTATTCCCAGCGTGCTTTTGCTTGCCATGGTGGACTTTAAGGCAGGTATTATCTTAGGCGTCTTCATCATCATCCTGCAACAGCTGGACGGCAACGTCATCGGGCCTGCCATCGTGGGGGACAGAGTGGGACTGCGCGGCGTGTGGGTGCTGTTTGCTGTTACCTTCTTCGGCGGTATCTTCGGCTTTACAGGTATGCTCTTCGGCGTGCCCGTCTTTTCCGTCATCTACGATATTTCCCGCAAGCTTATCTGCAAGGGGTTGCGCCGTTACGGTAAGGAAGATATGTATAACGATTATCGTACCGAATTCAATTCGGGCGTAAAAAAGCAGACCTTAGCGGAAAAAATCAAGAACCGAAAGCAGAAAAAGGCGGAGCAGGCGGCGGAGGGAACGGTAAATTCCGAAGATAAGGATAGTGAACCTGCGGCTACGACGGAAAACGACGCAACCCGGGGAACGAATCCGCCCGACGAAGAAAACAAATAAAGCTTACCTATCGGAGATAAAAAAATGAAATTTATACATTGCGCCGACGTTCATCTGGGCAGTGCGTTCGGGGGATACCCCGATCTGACGCAGGCAAATCGGCGTGAGGAAATACTGGATACCTTCCGTAAACTGGTGCAGTACGCCCAAGCGGAAGGTATCCGCATAATACTCATTGCCGGGGATCTGTTCGATAAGAACCATGCGGACCCGTGGAGAAGCCGCCTGACGGAACTTATCCGCAGTGCGGCGGATATATCCTTTTATTATATAGCGGGCAATCACGACAGCCTCGGGCTGGACGGGTTTTCCTGCGACCTGCCGCCCAATCTCTTCCTCTTTTCCGACGAGTGGAAAACCTATCGGCAGGGCAGCTTTGCCGTCAGCGGCGTGCAGGCGGTCAATCATCGCTTTCTCTGCGGTCCGCCCGAACTTTCTTCCGCCGATTGCAATATCGTTCTTTTGCACGGGGAAATCGGGGGCAGCGGGGCGGAGGCGATTCCGCCCGAATGGGTGCAGAATCGGAATATACGCTATATTGCGCTCGGGCATTATCACACCTACAAAGTATGGACGCAGGCGGACGGCAGCGTTGCCTGTTACAGCGGCTGTCTGGAGGGCAGAGGGGCGGACGAAATCGGGGAAAAGGGATTCGTCGTGGTCGATACGGATAAATTTTTCGCACCCGATCGAGGCGTGCGTTTTATTCCGTTTGCCGCCCGCACCATGCAGGAATTGCGCATAGACGTAAGCGGTGCGGAGAACCTTGCGGCTTTGGGGCGCAAAATATACGACGCGGTCACTTCGGCGGCGTTGCCCCGTAAGGATTGTATCTATCTCACGCTCGTCGGCTCGCTTCCTGCGGCGGTGCGCATAGACGAGCAGAGCATTCGGGACGCAGTGCTTGCGCTCGGCTATTATCATGCGGAAGTGAGGGACGAAACGACCGTCTTTTTGGAGCGGTCCGCGCTTTCGGGCGAATACTCGCTCCGCAGTGCGTTTATAGAAAAGGTGACCGCCTCTTCCCTCTCCGAAGCGGAAAAGCGGGAAGTGTTAAAGGCAGGGCTTGCCGCTCTGGATAAGGCGAACGCCTGAGGGGGGAGCAACCATGAAAATTTTACGTTGCCATGCGGACGGATTCGGCATTCTGCGCAATGCGGATTTTTCCTTTGCGCAAAATACCTGCATATATCTTTCCAACGGCAAAGGCAAAAGCACCTTGGCGGAATTTATCCGAGCCATGTTTTACGGCTTTGCCGGCAAGGGGGAGGAAAAGGGCTTGCGCTCCGACTTTCAGCCGTGGCAGGGGACGGCTTACGGCGGCTGGCTGGAATATGAAGACAACGCAGGAAGGGCGTATCGGGTAGAGCGCACCTTTGGCGCAACGCCTGCCAAGGATACCTTCCGACTTTCCGACGTCGCCACCAAAAGAACGGTTGCGCAGACGGAAGATAAGGACCAAAGATTGGGTATGCAGCTCTTCGGCATAGATTCGGACGGGTTTTTGCGCAGCGTTTACGTCCGACAGGGTAAAATAGAGACGGGCGGCAATCTCCCCGGCTTGCATTCGCTTACGGTAAAGCTATCGGAAGCCGTTCGGGACGTCGCCGATATCGGAAGCTTTGACGGAGCGATGCAACAGCTGAATGAGGAACTGGATTCCCTCCGCAAACCGCCCCGTTCCCGGGAAGACCGCAGAATCGAAAATTTAAGACGGGAGAAGAGCGAGTTGCTCCAAAGGCGGGAACTTGCGCTGGCGGCGGAGCGGGAAATTCCCGACCTTGCCGAAGAAGTGCGTACCGCAGAAGATGCGGTGGAAGAGTGCAGGCAGCGGCGAGGCGCACTTGCGCTGCAAGAAGAAGCGAAAAACAACGCCGCAGAATACGAAAGGCTTTGCTTGCAGGCAAACGATGCGGCCGCCGACTGGCAGAAGGCAAAAGCGGCATTCCCCGAATTGCCGAACGAGGAAACGCTCGCTTCCCTCAGACAAAAGGCGGAACTTGCCGACGCAAAGATAGCGGAGCCGACTTCCTCGGAAGAAGTTTCCGCTCTGCGCAGGCAGTGGCAGAGTATTCCGTCCGAGGCGGAAATCCGATCCGCACAGGCGGACAAGGCGAGGCTGGACGAACTGTATGCGAAAATGCAGCCGCAGCCGACCTCTGCGCCTCTGCCCTTCGTTGGCAAAATCGGGCTCGTGTTGCTCGTGCTTGCCGTGGCGGCGTTCGGGGTATTGGCTCTTTCGGGCAAGCCCGTTCTTGCCGGGAGCATCGGCGGCGTTCTCTGCACGGTCGGTCTGATTTGCTTTCTTTTTGGGGAGACCAAACGGCGCAAGCAGTGCAAAGAGCAAGCTTTGCGCACGGAACGCTTACAAACGGAAGAGGAAGAATTGCAGGCTCGGCTGTGGGATTTTTACGCAAGATATCCGCTTTCCGTATCGGACGCGGCGTATTTTGCCGAGGTCATGCGGTTGAAAACGCTGGCGGACGGGGAGGCAGAGGCGTTGCGCATCTATCAAAAGCGGCTTGCAGAGCGGGAAGATAGCCGAAGGGAAGCGCAGAGTATGCTCGCTTGCTATCGGCTCAGTTATCAGGGCGACTTTCGCAACTGCGTTCGGATTGTAGAGAATGCGCTTGCAAACGTCCGACATCTCGGCGAGGTGGCGCAAATCCGACAAAACGCCGTAGCGGAATATCTGACGGCGCACCCGCTTGCAGGGAAGGGGGAAAGCCTCGGGGGCGAGAGCGCAAGCCTTTTGAACGCCGAGGAGGACGAAGCGCAAAAACGGCTTCTGGAAAGCAAAGAGCGGCTTTCAAAGGCTCGGCTTTTTGCACGGACGGTCGGAGAGATGCAAGAGGAGATAGAGCAAAAGGAAGCGGAGATCCAAAGCGTGGAGAAGCGGATCGGCGTCTTAGAGACGACGATATCCTATCTTGCAGAGACGAAGGCGGAGCTTTCCGCACACTACTTGCCTCGGATTCGGAGGGAGGTGGAAGAAAGGATAGCGGAACTCTTCCCTGCCTGCCGCATAGAGGTGGATAATGAATTGACTCTGCGCATAGCCGATCGGGATATCGCCCGTTACAGCGAGGGCTTGCGCGCGGCGGTATACACGGCTTTGCGGTATGCGATTTGTCGGGCGACGTTCCCGGACGGGTTTTTCATGATTTTGGACGATCCGTTTTCCGAACTGGACGAGGAGAATTTACGGTGGGCGTTCCGACTTCTGGATAGCGAGGCGGAGAGCGTGCAAACGATTTACTTTACCTGCCATGCGTCGAGAAAATGGCTTTGAAATTTACTGAAAAGTTTTCAAAAAAGGACAAAATCGGTTGACAAGCCTCTCCTATCCGTGTTAAAATAGTGCCGAACACCGGTGAAGGGTGTAATTTTTTTGTAATGGAGTTTTGAATATGGCAGTTAAGAGTACGAGAACCAAGATCACGTTCGAATGCGAAGAATGCAAAAATAAAAATTACGACAGCTTTAAAAATAAGAGAAACGATCCGGACAGATTGCAGCTTCGTAAATATTGTCCTTTCTGCAGAAAGACCACTCTGCATAAGGAAACCAAGTAATTTTCCGCGCAAAACAGGTATCCGTATTGCATAACTGTACGGACGAATTCAAGTAAAAAAGGGGAGAACTTCAATGGCAAAAACCGAAAACAAGGTTGAAGAAAAGTCTAAAAAGAAGGATAAAAACAAGAAGTCTTTCTTTTCCAGAATTGCGAGAGGGTTTA
>CAMAGA010000093.1 GCA_945833955.1 uncultured Clostridia bacterium | reverse complement strand
CTCGAAAAAAAGCAGCATCTTTGCGCCAGATTTTGTGATTTTAAGGCAAAATTTTGTGCCGAAAATGTGATTTTAAGGCAGATTTTCACGCCGAAAATGTGATAAAAACCATGCAACTGCTTGAAAGAATTCAGAATGTTCGCGAAATGGTCTCATTAATGGAAAGGAGCTGAAAGGAATCAATATATGCAAACAAGCGGGCAACTCGATGAGTCCCCGCTTGTTTAACTTGTACATTGTACTTGGTCACTTAGTACTTCTTCAACGCCTTGCTCATCGACCGGTGGGATCCTTTATCTCCCAATGGCCGGTTTTGTCAGAGCCTACCCATTGAATCAGTCGTTTTTCTTGTAGAGCGACAACATCCCGTTGGATAGTTTTTCTATTTACCCCTAATTTTTCGGAAAGATATTTCGTAGTAAATAAGGAAAGCGGAAATTTTTCATATGCATTTTTCGTAAATTCTGTTCAAAACAGAGGATGCAGATAGATAGAAAGGAGGAATATGGCTAAAGGATTCGATCCCGAATTTATGCGGGAACTGAAATATAAAAACGATCTTGTGGAAGTTGCGTCCGGTTATATGACTCTGGAAAAGAAAGGCGCCAATTATTGGGCGTGTTGCCCGTTTCATCATGAAAAAACGCCCTCCTTTTCCATCAACGGGGCGGAAGGTTTTTACCATTGCTTCGGTTGCGGCGTATCGGGGGACGTCATTTCCTTTGTCAAAGAGATAGAATCGGTGGACTTTATGGAAGCGGTACGCATCCTTGCCGATCGGGCAAAGATCGCCATGCCGGAAACCAATACGAACATGGAGGAAACCGTTCGCCGAAAACAGAAGAAGGACGAGCTTTTGAAGATCCTGCGGGGAAGCGCCGTTTTTTATCGGGCAAACCTCTATTCCGGAAATGCCGCACCGCACGTACAATACATACGGGATCGGAAAATGACGGATAAAACCGTTCGGGTATTCGGGCTCGGCGCTTCGCTCGACTATCGCAGTTTGCCGCAGTATCTGCTGGATAAGGGGTTTCAAAAAGAGGATATGCTGCAATGCGGCGTCGTGCAGGAATCCCGCACGGGCGAACTCATCGACGCGCAGGCGGGGCGGCTCATCTACCCTATCATCGACTATATGGACAACGTGATTGCGTTCGGCGGCAGAATTCTGGAAAAGAAAGACTTCGCAAAATACAAAAACACCAAGGAAACGCCGCTTTTTAATAAAAGTCGCACGCTTTATAACGTAAATTTATTAAAAAAATTAAAAAAGACGCAAAATATTGGGTATGTTATTATGGTAGAGGGCTATATGGATACCATATCCCTATATCAGGCAGGGTTCAAAAACGTCGTTGCCAGTATGGGCACTTCCCTGACGATGGAACAGGTGCGGCTTTTAAAACGGTATTCGGGCAACGTGTATATCAGTTACGACGGCGACTTTGCCGGGCAGAAGGCAAATTCGAGGGGGCTGGAAATTTTAAAGTCGGAAGGCATGAACGTGCGCGTCGTTCCGTTGCCGGACGGGCTCGACCCCGACGACGTCGTCAAGGAATCGGGCGCGGAAGGATATCGGAAATGTCTGGATGCGGCGATGCCGCTCATCGACTACAAACTTTCGTATGCGGCTCGGGGCAAGGATCTGACGAAGGCGGAGGATAAACGCGCATACATTGCTTCCGCATTGAACATTATACGGGAGTCGGAAACGCAGTCCGAACGGGAAGATCTGTTGCGCATTCTGCGGGATCGCACGGGCGTCACTTACGAATCGCTGCGAAGAGATCTGGAAAATTTGCCTGCGGTGCCCGCGGTAACGGGGGAACAGGAAAAGCGGAAGCGCCCCGACGCGGCGAGTCGGCTGGTAAAGGCGGAGCGGTTTATTTTGGCTTGCGTCCTGTTTGATTCCCCTTTTGCAAGGGATTACGTGCCGGGCATGGTGGATTTTACCGAACCGGAGCACCGAGTCATTGCCGATTATATAGAAAAGTGTTGGAATGCAGGCGAAAAACCGAATGCGGGAACGCTGTTTGAACTGTTTGAAGAGGAAAGCCCCGCATTGGATGAAATCCTCAATTTAAACTATGCCGATAACCTGCGCAGTGCGGAGGGGGAACGGTATTACAACGACAGCATCCGCGTACTGATGGCGGAAAAAATCAACAAACAGATTGAAATTTTAACGCAGGCGGCGTTGGTCGCTACCGATGCAGAAGAAAGAAAGATGATCCATGAGCAGATACAGAGTTATTGGGAAGTCAAAAACTCGCTCAAATCGTAAAAACGGAGGTTAAAACAAATGAACAACGTAGTTGTCAACACGGGTATTAACGAACAAAAATTATCGGAACTTTTAAAACAGCTCATTGAAAAGTACAGAATGACGGGCAGTATCAGCACGAATACGCTTTGCGACATTCTGGAAAAGTATAACATTTCCCCGCAGCAGATGGACGAAATTTATCAGTCGCTCGGCAATGCGGGCATCGCCGTCATCGACGAAGACGAAAGAGACCGCGAACTTTTTGAGCAGGCTTTATCCGATAACGCCTTGGACGACCCCGTGAAAATGTATTTAAAGGATATAGGCAGAGTGCCGCTCTTTTCCACGGAAGACGAAAAAATCGCCGCACAAAAAATGAGCGAGGGCGCGCTCGCCAAAAAGATTTCCGATAAATTTGAGGGCTTCGAACCGGAATGGGAAGAATCGGACATGACGAAACTGAACGCGCTGATCGAGACGGGCAAGGAAGCTGCCGCAAAGTTAGTCGGCGGCGTTTCCCCTGCGGAAGAACGGCTTTTGAAACGGCAGATCGTCGACGGGGAAATTGCGCAAAAAATGAAGGACTTGCTGGAAGAAAAACTCTGCACGTTGACGGAAAAAGAAAAGTTCACTTTGGCTAAGGAAAATTCCGAGGGCGAAAAGGCAAAAAAGAATCTGGCGCAGGCAAACCTGCGACTCGTCGTCTCCATCGCAAAACGCTACGTGGGCAGGGGTATGCTCTTTCTGGATCTCATTCAGGAGGGGAATCTCGGTCTTTTAAAGGCGGTGGATAAGTTCGATTATCAAAAGGGATTCAAGTTCTCCACCTATGCAACGTGGTGGATCCGGCAGGCAATCACGAGGGCGATTGCCGATCAGGCAAGAACGATTCGTATCCCCGTGCATATGGTGGAAACCATCAATAAACTGACGAGGGAATCGAGAACGCTCCTGCAGGAATTGGGCAGAGAACCCACGCCGAAGGAGCTGGCGGAAAGAATGGGCATTACGGAAGCGAAGGTCAGGGAAATCCAGAAGATCGCGCAGGACCCCGTTTCCTTGGAAACACCGATCGGCGAAGAGGAAGATTCCCACCTTGGCGACTTTATCGAGGACGACTCCATGGAATCCCCCTCCGATTCCGTTGCGCACAGTATGCTCAAGGAACAGCTTTTGCAGGTACTGGCTACGCTTACGCCGAGGGAAGAAAAGGTATTGCGCCTGCGCTACGGCATGGACGACGGCAAAATGCGCACGCTGGAAGAAGTCGGCAAGGAGTTCAACGTTACCAGAGAGAGAATCCGGCAGATCGAAGCGAAAGCCCTCCGCAAGATGCGTCATCCCACCCGTTATAAGCCGTTGAAGCCGTTCATCGACGAATAATGAAGGAGCGACTTACCGTTCTGTGCGGCGAAATCGAGCCGTGCGATACGTTTGCGGACGTCGGTTGCGATCACGGTTTTTGCATGGAATACGCCCTGCGGCACGGGCTTTGCCGTTACGGCATAGCCGCAGATATCAGCGAACACGCTTTACGCACGGCGGAACGCAGGCTTGCCCGCTTTGTAAACCAAGGCAGATGCAGACTGGTCGTTTGCGACGGGCTTGCCGCTATCCCGAAGGACGTGGACCTCGTAATGATTGCCGGTATGGGCGGAGATTTGATTTGCCGCATTCTGGACAAGGATTTTATACCTCGGCGCATGATATTGCAACCGATGACCGACGCAAGAGCGGTGCGGGAGTATTTGCTTTGCCACGGATGCCGTATAATCCGGGATAAAGTGTTTGCCGCAGACCGAATCTATGACTTAATTTCAGCGGAACGGGCTTCGGAGGCGGATAGCTATTCCGAGCGGGAGCTGGAATTCGGCAGGGACAATCTCCGTACATATAACCCCGCATTCTGCGCTAAATTGGAAAAGCTGATGGAGCTACAGAGAGAATACATAAAAAAGAGTCCGAAGGAATCGGTAAGCGAATCGCTTCGGCAGAGACTTTTATATTTAGAGGAGATATACGATGGTATCCGTAACGGAAATATTGGCGATACTCGAAAGTAAAGTGGCTCCGGTTGCGCTTTCCCGTGCCTACTGCGAAAAGTTCGGGGCGTACGATAACAGCGGTATTTTACTCGATTGCGGAAAAGCGGTTACGGGAATCCTGTTTTCCCTGGATTTTTCCGCCGCCGCGCTTTCCGTCGCAAAACAGAAGGGATATAATCTGATCGTCACGCATCACCCGGCGATCTATTCGCCCGTCCGCAAAATAGAGGGGACGCTGCTGGATGCCGCCATGAGCGGTATATCCGTGATTTCCATGCACCTCAATTTTGATATGGCGACGATGGGCATAGACGAAAGGCTCATGTTGGGTCTTGGCGGAAAGCACCCCGTTGCCGTTCTGGAGACGGTGGGCGAAAATGCGTACGGCAGAGTGTACGACGTTCCCGTAACTACGTTGGAAAGTTTGCAAAAGCGGATAGAAGGCGAGTTCCGTACGCAAAGAACGGTTTTCTACGGGGAGAAAAACAAGAGAATATGCCGCATTGCTTCCTTTTGCGGGGCGGGTGCGGACGAAAAAGCCGTGGCTTTTGCCGCGGAAAACGGTGCGGACGTATTGGTATCCGCAGATTTTAAACATCATATCATAGCAATGGCGATAGAACGGGGATTGAGCGTGGCGCAGATGACGCATTACGCAAGCGAATCCTACGGGTTTATCGGTATATATAAAAATATTTTGGCAGATTTACCGGTCCCGACCGATTATTTCGAGGACGGTTCTCTGCTTTGACGGGTGATTTTGACCCGTCGGACATTTGTCGGGAGGACAATACAATGACGGTTTTAGAAATGTTGCTTCGCTATCAGGAAACGGATATGCAATTACTCAGGGTGGAACGGGAAATCAACGCTTCGGAAGAACGCAAGCGGTTATCCAGAGTGAGAAACTTTATTCAAAAAGCTCCGGAGCGCCTGGACGTAATGGAAGAAAAAGCGTTCGGGTTGCACGTTACGCTGGATAAATTGCGTTACAATTACGCCAGAATATGCGGGGAATTGGATGAACTGGAAAAAGGCGCAGGCGACGCCTTGGACGAACAGTCTATCGCTTACTATCAGAAGAAAACGGAAGGCGTTCTGCACAATCTTGCAACTATCAGGAACGAGATTCATAAACTGGAAAAGACGATTGAACAGAGTAAGAAAGAATATGATGAAATGAAGAAGATGACGATTCAGATGCAGAAAACCGAATACCCTGCCGCCAAAGCCGAATACGATAAAAAGTATAAGGAAAAGGAAAATGAAATCAAGAAAATTCGCGCGGATATGGCAGAAATCGCCAAGGATATCCCGCACGGATACGTCGAAAAATACAATACGAAGAGAAAAGAAAAAGTTCTGCCCGTTCTTTTTGACATAAAAGGCAACAATATGTGCTTCTGCAACGGCGACCTCTCCCAGACCGAACTTTTCGATCTGGATAAAAAAGGCATTGCGGAATGCGCCCATTGCGGCAGATTGATCTATCGTTCCCACTAAAAAAAATCATCCCCGCCGTAAATCGGCGGGGATAAGAAATCAAATGGAGGATTTCATTTTACAGAGTGGTTCCGTAAGAAAGTGCAGCTGTTTTTCGGGTAAAGGTGCAAACTTTTCTGCAAGAGCCTTGTCGGTCAGTTCGCTCAGACGAGTATAAACGCTTTCCCCCTTTTCCGTCAGATATAACTGATACTTGCGTTTGTCGGTTTGCGTGTGCTTCCGTTCGAGAAGACCGAGTTTTAGCATCTGTTGGACTAAAATAGTCAGATTGCTTTTAAAAAAGTAGGTCACTTTGCCGGCGTCGTCCTGTGATATGCCGGGGTAGCTATGTACGCAGTCTAAAAAAACGTATTGGCAATAGGATAAACCTTCCCTTTCCGCCGCCTTGGTGTACAGGTCGCGCAGAACGTGGAATAATTGATAAACGG
>CAMAGA010000092.1 GCA_945833955.1 uncultured Clostridia bacterium | reverse complement strand
GATCTCGATAGAATTGCAACCGGGGCACGGCTTTATTCGGATAGAGGCTGCCTACGCAGGGGAAACCGCCGTCACGGAATATTCGCTGCAAGTCATTCCGTTCGCATTTGAAATAGACCCTGCGTTCATTCTGAACGGAAAGGATATATCGGCCGACGATTTGGAACGGGACGGCGCTACGCACGATAAAGACGAACTGGCGCTTTCCTTCCGATACCTGCGGAACGGCGCTTTACTTTCCGACGGCGTAGATTATACTATCTCTATTTACGAAAACGACGCGCTCGTACAGTCCGTGGCGGCGAACGCTCTGCCGGAGCTGGAACTGCACGACGTAAAGACGAAAATCGTGCTTTCCGCAAAGTGGCAGGGGTATGCGGAAACGACCTTCGTACTGGAATTTACGCCCCGTCCGCTCAATTACGCCGTATACGCATCCTATGCGGATCCTGCCGTGCAGGGTTTAAAACAGGATCAGTTTATACATAACACGACCTTAAAAATCATCTTCACTTTCTATCGAATCGAACGGGGCAGAGAGATTTTGGTCACGGATAAATCGGAAATCGAGTCCTTATACGGCATTTCCGTTTCTGCCGGCAACGAATACAACGTAGAGCTGACGGATGAAGCCAAAGTGGTGGTAACGCCGAAGAAAGCAACCAATTTTCTGGATAGAGATGAAGTCGTTACGGTCACCTGTACCATTCGGGACGGGAAGACGGAGGCAACGTACACCGTATACTTCGTCTTATACGAAATACGCATTACGCAAAGCGAGCCGATCAGCAAGCGTGCCTTCTTTGAAAATGAGGACGCCTATATCACGGTCGCTCTCTTCAAGGACGGCGTGCAGATTTCCGCCGACCGGATCGAAGACTTCCGCATCACGATGGACGAAGCCCATGCGGAATACTTAAAAACGGAAGTCACGGTGCTTTCCGACGGGTCTATCCGTTGCAGACCGTATGCGGAGGAAGCGTATACCCCGACCTTTGCTTTGTGGTGGTGCAACTGGCTTCGGGACGCACAGATGAACAAGGACGACGTTCTTTTTCAGATAGAAACGCAGTGCGGCTCCCGTTCGTTTGCATTCAAGGTTTTAAACCCCTACGACGCAACTTGGGCAGGAATGGTCTTATCGCCTTTCGTCGTGGAGCTCATTCTGCTTCTATTCGTCGTCTATTGGATTCTGGGCTGTATTTTCAAGCCGAAATTTGAAAGGGGACTTTGGTTCTATTGCGGCAACGTCTACGTGGAACGGGACAGGGACGGCTCGGATTACAAGCTCACGGTCAGTTATTCGGAAAGGGTGAAAAGCAACAGCATAGCCGCATACCTTCTCCCGTGGCCCTTCTTCCCCCACCGTTATCGGGACGGGGAATACGTAATCAAGGCTTGCCGAGGCAGATTTATAGAAATCGCTTCGGGCAATGAAGTCTTTACCTTTCACGTGCGGATCATAGGAGGTTCCGTTGCCACTATATTCGACCTGACTGAGCGATTGACAAACGGCGGCCCGAACGAAGGTCTTGCCGTAGCGAATTTCAGAATCACTACGAGGGGCAACTCCTTCCGGGCGGTAGAGGATGCCAAAACGATGTATCTGACGTTGGAGAACGGGCAGACGAAGGAAAACTACACGGAAGCAAAATTCATTTGTATAGCAAAAGAAAAAGCAAAATAAAAATTTTCAGGAGGAAAACATTATGGGAATATCGCAAATTATTATGATTGTAGGATTAGTTCTGTCGATATGCATTCTCCTTTATTGGATATTAGGCTGTATTTTCAAGCCGAAATTCGAAAGGGGACTTTGGTTCTATTGCGGTAACGTCTACGTGGAACGGGACGGGGACGGCTCGGATTACAAGCTCACGATCAGTTATTCGGAAAGGGTGAAAAGCAACAGCATAGCCGCATACCTTCTCCCGTGGCCCTTCTTCCCCCACCGTTATCGGGACGGGGAATACGTAATCAAGGCTTGCCGAGGCAGATTTATAGAAATCGCTTCGGGCAATGAAGTCTTTACCTTTCACGTGCGGATCATAGGAGGTTCCGTTGCCACTATATTCGACCTGACTGAGCGATTGACAAACGGCGGCCCGAACGAAGGTCTTGCCGTAGCGAATTTCAGAATCACTACGAGGGGCAACTCCTTCCGGGCGGTAGAGGATGCCAAAACGATGTATCTGACGTTGGAGAACGGGCAGACGAAGGAAAACTACACGGAAGCAAAATTCATTTGTATAGCAAAAGAAAAAGCAAAATAAAAATTTTCAGGAGGAAAACATTATGGCAAAATCAGTGGTTTTAGGCCTTGGCGGAACCGGGTCCAGAGTCATTGCAAAAGTGGCTCTACGCCTTCGGGCAAATCACAGATCTTACAACGACGGTAACGTTTCTTTGGCGGTATTGGATACGGACAGAAACGATATGGAAAAACTGCAGGATTTGGGGATCAACGATCTTCCCATTTTTGCAACGAGCAGAGAAGGCAAGGTTCAGAATCGTATTTACGATTATCTTTCGGAATCCGAACAGATGGAATGGTTCCCCTCGTCCCCCCGTGTCAATCAGACTTCCATGACGGACGGCGCAGGGCAGATGCGCGTAAAATCCCGCCTTGCATTTATGGATTATCTGGAAACGGGCGCAATTCGGGAATTGGAATCGCACCTTGCCAATTTATTCATAGATCAGGCAAACGGTCAGTCGGACGGCAAATACCGCATCATGATCGTCAGCTCCCTTGCCGGCGGTACCGGTTCCGGTATATTCATTCAAACGGCGCTCTGGATACGGAACTTCTTTGAATCGAGAGGCGCTTCCGTAGTCATTCGCGGTATCTTCCTGTTGCCTGAAATTTTTATGAATTCGGAAGAAGGCAGAGAAAACCAGAGAAGCTTAAAAGCCAACGCCTATGCCGCCGTTCGGGAATTGAACGCCCTGACCAAGATCCGCTTGGGAGACAAGCGTTCGGATATGTCCACCAACGCCGAAATTCGGGAAGGCAAGCTCTTTGATCAGAGAAGAGACTTCGGTACGGGTTCGCCTATCTACGATTTTGCATTCCTCATGGATGCGGAAACAACCAGCGGTATCCGCCTGAAGAGTTTATCCCAGTACGAATCGGAAGCGGCGGACCTCGTATATATGCAGATTTTTGCGCCGCTCCAAAAAGATATGTCCTCTAAGGAAGATAACCTGTTCAAAGTATTCGCCCAAAGCGATGACCCCGTATTCGGTGCCTGCGGTGCGGCAAAAGCGGTCTATCGGAAGGAAAACGTGGAAGAGTACGTTGCTCTGCGCATGGCGCAGGAAGCGCTTTCCGACGGCTGGACGGATTTGGACGATCAGGTCAAACGTATGCAGGACGAAGCGAGAAATCGCAGAAGATTTGATCCTTCCACGGTGATCCCGACGGAAAAGGAAGGGTTCATGAGCCTCTTTGAATCCAAAGCCAATGCCAGAATGGGCAACTTCCGTCAGATCGCCTGCGATATAGAAAACGAGCATACGAAAATGGAAGGGGGTATGCGCATCGCACTGCCTGCCACCAAAAAAGTCGACGATTATATGAAGCGGTTTGAAAAAGTAATTGCGGAATATATTACGGAAACGTCGCCTGCCGGGCTCGATAAAATCAAGATCGTCAATCCGGACGCCATCGACAAGGGCAACTACGGAAAGGTCAAGCCGATCGTAGAGGGCATCGAAAAGAGCGAAGCGGACTTCCTCATCAATTTTGAAGCCAGAAAGAGTATTTTTATCAACGAACTGTCTGAAAGATTCCTTTCCATTGATTGGAGCAATCTCAAAGACTATCATCAGAAGGATTCCATGATCAGCTTGTTCCTTCGGCCGCGCGATGCGGAAAATACGAGGGCTCCCTTCGTCTTCGTGCATCCGCTGGCTATGCGTTTCATGCTCTATCGCCTCTATGATGAATTCAAAAAGGTAGTGGAAAATTACAATACGGAAAGAGCCTATGCGGAAAAGGAAATCGTAGAAAACAGATATTCCGGGATGAACGACGCAATCGACATGGACTTCCGTCAGGCGGGGAACAAGTCGCTTGAATTCGTAAAACCCATCGAGCTTGTGCAGGATGCGAACACCAAGGAAAGCGTAAAATTAAAAAAGATACGCGCAAGTTTCAAAAAGTACGTAGACTTGCAGGCGGAAAGCTGCACTACGTACGCAACCACCGTTTTAATCAATGCCGTTGCCAAGAATATGCTGGAGAGAATTCAGGGCTTGAAAGAAAAGCTGGAAGACTTCTTCAAACAGGCGCTCCCCGACGTCAAAGTCATTTTGCAGGGCAGATTGAACGATAATCTGAAGTACGAGGAAAGCATTGCCGAACAGGTCATCTGTTCTTCGGAAAAGGAAAAAATGTATTTCCTGGAAAAGATTCAGGAAAAGCTGCTCGATTCTGCGGAATCGGAAGAAAGCGAAAGCAAAAAGGCGGAACTACATCAGATCGTAGCCGAAGCGATCATGAAGGCTTACTGCAAAAACTACGGGTTGGGTTCTGCAAAATACTTCCAGCCCAATCTGACGGCGGACGTGTTCGTGGATGAAATGATCAACCATTATACGGATATCGTTCGCGCTACGCAAGTTGCGGACCTCAACATCATTCAGGCAATCTATACCATTGCGGAAATGGAAGTGGACGCAGAAATTGAAGCCAGAAAGGTAGAAGCGGAAAAATACGGCAGAAGAATGGATATGGTCAACGAGGATCAGATCTTCCGGGACAAGCAGGCGAGAAAGGCAAAAAAGCTTTCCGGAATCGTTTCCGCATTGGAAAGAAATGCGAGCGAATACCTCGAACACGACGTGCAGAGACTGGACGCCACCACGGACGATATCCTCAAAAAGACTTCCGACGGTCGGCTTACATACCGCCAGATGGATTTCTGGGGCATTTCCAAAAATGCATACGAGGACAATAAAAACGACGTTATCCAGATCGACCAGTTGAAGAATATAGAAAACAGCGTGAACGACGCCTATTCCGACTATGAAATCTCCTGTTATCATGCGGTATACGGCATTCTCGCCGAATATATTCCCAAATTCTACGAAATGTCCAATAACGGCAGGGGCGGCGCTTATTACGAAGCGTACAGCGATACGATCGAATCCATTATTCGGGACGAGAGAGAGGGCAGAAAGGACGCCTTTGCCAATACGCCGCATATTGATAAAAACTGGTACAAGATGCTCCCGTATATCTCCCGGGAAAAGCGGGACAGCGATAAGTTCGTCCGTTACTTCCTGCTCGCATTGGCTTACCGCATGGTTTACGTCGATCATAACAAGTATATGTGCAAAAAGGAAGAGCGTTTGGGCGGCGTAACCCCCGTGATGTTCCGTGGCAGACAAATCAACCTTGCCGAAATGAAGGATCTCTTATTCGTGCTTTCCACCAATCCCTCGTTTGCCGCGCAGGTTGCGGAAGAATACGAAACGAAGTTCCGCGATGAAGTATTGAACGTACCGCTTGCCGTGGAAAATTCCGAGCTTGTGAACGGGCTCATGAATAATCCGGAAACGAATATCGTAAACGTAATAGGCAGATGTATCGAGAGCGGCAGGGACGATATGCGGGAAAGCATCAAAACGACGCTCGAACAGATGCTCGTGGAAATGATCGAAAGAAGACAGCCGACTATTTCCGAAACGGACGCATTGTTGCAGGCGCAAGCAATTTGCGGCATGATGCGCAGTAAAGCTATGCCGAGCTATAAGGATGCGGATAATTCCCGCAACTGGTACGGTAAGTGGCCGCTTTCCGCTGAATAACTTTCACTCGGGGAACGAGGCGCAAGATAGTACCTATTCTATAAAATGCAATGATTCAAATACAATGATATAAGACGAAGGATGCCTTTACGGCATCTCTTCGTCCTAATCATTTTCGTACCAACCGAAAGAAATCGGAAAGCCGTAAAAACGGACGTTTTTACGTGAAACGTAACCAAATGAACAGGACGTACGGCAGGAGGAGACGGATATGGGGAATAAACACACTTTTTTTATTAATTTAACAGGTAATTCGATTGAACCGTATATGAAAAAGGAAGTATTTGCCGTTCAAGAAGAAAACTTTGATTTTATTACGTTAGATGGCTATTCACTATCTAATTGGAATAATCAGTGCGATGCTTGTGTTCGGGAAATTGAGTATTATGTCAATAATTATAAATTTATCGGGGAATACGAACAGAAAAACTA
>CAMAGA010000091.1 GCA_945833955.1 uncultured Clostridia bacterium | reverse complement strand
CCCTCGTAGATGGTCGGAAAGGTTACCTCCTCGGTAAAGAACCCCAGCTTGGGCACGACGAGCGGGGCGGAAAAGTCGGGCATGGCGTACTGCAGAAACTCGCCTCGGGCATAGGTCGCCGTAGTCAAAAGGAAGTCGCCCCTCCGCACGGTCGGCACTTGTACGGAGCGCAGGAAGCCGTCCTCCGAAAAGGCGGTCGCACTCAACTTTTTGGCGCTGCGGAAGAGGGCGGCAAGGTACTCCCCGTCCACGGCGTCCGTGACGTGCAACAGGTCGCAAAAGCGGGAGAGGACGTAAAACTGCTCGAAGTCTCCCCGAAACAGCCCCTTTTCCGTCCATTCCGCCACGGCGGCGGGCGAAGCGTTTTGCCGCAAACGCTCCCATTCCCCGTCCGCATATTCCAGATACGGCGCTTCCCGTATGACGGCGGCAAGCATCCTCGTCATTTCCAAAGACTGTCTTTTATTCATTGCTTTCTCTCCGAAATTTTTTTCTCTCCGATCTGCCGCAGTGCAAGTCTGCCGCAGTGCAAGTCCGCCGCAGTGCAAGTCGGCAGGCAAAAGGCGCAAAATGCGCCTATACGAAACGATGCTTCCGAATTGCAAGAAAAAGGCTATTGCGCATTGCCTGTGCGCCTTGCAAATTCCGCCCGAATGGCACGTTCCGCCTGTTCGGGGTCGAAAATATTTTCCACTGCCCGTTCCATGGGGCAGATATCCGTTCCCTCCCGATTGACGATGCGGTCCGTCAGACAGTACCACTCGTTCGGGATGCCGTATTCGTCCAAAATCGCCTTGGCGGCGGCGGTCATCACCCGAGCATACACGCCGCTTAAATGCAGCCGCACGTACAGCATGGCGGCGGCTCTGCCTACGATTTTATCCCCTGCCACGAACTCCGAAAAGTCCGCTTGGGTGTCGAGCAGATCGAGTAGCGGCTCCACGCCCCGCTTATGGCTCACGATCTGCACCGCACCGTTTTCCAGAACGAGCGTTACTTCCCCCTGCAATCTTTCCTTGACCAGCGTAAACATTATCTTTTTCCCTCTTCCGATTTCTTTTCGATATAGAACGTGAAGAGCGGCACGAGCACCCACTGCAACAGAATGCCGGGCAAGCCGACGATTATGCTCGTCCAGATGACGGACGGCGCAATCGGGGAAGAAAGCAGATAGTACCCGAGGCAGACGGCAACGGCTCGAACGGCTCGACCGAAGATCTGCGCAATCAGCACTTTACAAAAGACGGGCATTTGCACCCGGGCGAGCAAGCCGCAGGCAACGCCGTAAGCGGCAAGCTCCGACATCATATAGGGCAGCATGGGCAACGCAGGCATGGGAGAGCCGAGCGCAACCGCCGTGAAAGCGTAGCTTGCGAGCGGCGCGAAAAGCCCCGAAACGAGCCCTGCCTGCCAGCCCGCAAGCAAGCCGACCATAAAGATGGCGAGGTGCATAGGCAGATACGTTTCCCCGAGTGCCGAACCCATCTCGGAAACTGCGCCGACGAGGTGAAAAAGCTGCGGCAGAGCCACCGCAGAGACGACGGCTATGACGGAAGCAACGGTTTTGCTCTTCCACGTGCGGCAGACGAGCGTTCTTTTGGCTATACTGTTTTGCATAAATTCCCTCCGAATGATTTTATTTTATTGCGGCGGCGTGCCACGGTACGATATTCCGGAATCGGTGCGCCACGCCCTTGGTATTTATTTTTCAAATTCCTGCGCAACGCCCCGATCTCTTTTTCCGATCGGTGCGCCACGATACGATATATTTATTATTATTTATATAATATATAAATCGCCGCCTTGCGCAAGACGATTTTGGGTAGTTGCGCTGTGCCGCGAATTTTATTTTTCAAATTCCTGCGCCACGCCCTTTAAGAGCTTGCGGATGGGCAACATCTGCGGACACGCCCGCTCGCATTTGCCGCACCCGACGCAGGCGGAAGCCTTGCCGCCGTCCTTGGTCTTTTGGGCGTACTCGGCATTCGTGGTCCACGTCTTGTACAGCGTCTTCTGATTCATCAGCGTGAACAGGTCGGGAATGGCGATCTTCTGCGGACAGCCGTCCGTACAGTAGCGGCAACCCGTGCAGGGAATCTGCTCTACGGAAAGCAACACCTGCCGCACCGCTTCCACCGCCTGCACTTCTTTTGCGGAAAGCGGCTGAAAGTCCTGCATAAAGGACAGGTTATCCAGCATCTGCGCCATGTTGCTCATGCCGGAAAGCACCATAAAGATGCCCTCGAACCCGGCGGCGTAGCGGATGGCGTAGCTTGCCTCCGACATAGTGCCGAGTCGGGCGTATATTTCCCGTGCCTTGGGCGGGAGATTCACGAGCGTACCGCCCTTGACGGGCTCCATCACGACGACGGGCTTGCCGTGCTTTTTGCAGACCTCGTAGCAGTCCATGCTCTGCACGATCGGGTTGACTACGTCAAAATAGTTGAACTGAATCTGCACGAACTCGATTTGGGGATACTCGGAAAGGATGCGGTCCAGAACGGCGGCGGAATCGTGGAAGGAGATGCCCACGTGCCGCAAATACCCCTCTTCTTTCATGCGGAACGCCGTTTCGTAGGCACGGCAGGCTTGGAACTTTGCAAAGTTGCGGGCGTTCTGCGCGTGCATTAAGTAAAAATCGAGGTACTCCACGCCTAAAATGGAGAGCTGATCGAGTATAAAGGGGCGCACGTCCGCTTCCGAGCGGAAGTACGGCTCGGTCAGCTTGTCGGCGAGCAGGTATTCCTCCCGACGGTGGCGCTTGACCAGGCATTCCCGAACGGCGATCTCGCTTTTGCCGCCTATGTAGCCGTGCGCCGTGTCGAAGTAGTTGAAGCCGCGCGCGATAAATTCGTCCGCCATTTTGCAAAACTCGGCGTAGTCCACCTCGTCGCCCTGCATGGGCAGACGCATACACCCGAACCCGAAGTTCTTTTTCACTTCCGAAAAACAGTTTGTCATTTTCTTTCCTCTCTTTTGGACTTTTTCATTCTTTTTCTCCGCCCGGAACGAGCCGCACTTTTTACTTTCAGCCTGCGCCCACGGTTTAGCAAAGCCGCATTGGGTCGTCGATTGTTTCCGTTGGAACTATTATACACTATTTTCCCGTTCGGAACGAGCCGCCCTTTTTAATTTCAGCCTGCGCCCACGGTTTAGCAAAGCCGCACTTTGGGTCATCGGTTGTTTCCGTTGGAACTATTATACACTATTTTCCCGAACGAAACGAGCCTTTTCTCCGCCCGGAACGAACCTTTCCCTGCCCGAAACGAGCCTTTCCCTGCCCGAAACGAGCCTTTCCCCGAACGAAACGAGCCTTTCCCTGCCCGAAACGAGCCTTTCCCTGCCCGGAACGAGCCGCCCTTTTTACTTTCAGCCTGCGCCCACGGTTTAGCAAAGCCGCACTTTGGGTCGTCGGTTGTTTCCGTTGGAACTATTATACACTATTTTCCCGCCCGTGTCCATACCCCGAAGCAAAAAAAATCCGAGATTTCTCCCTGTCCCTCGATTGCAAAGTCGGGGGAAGCGAAACGGGAAGGATATTAAAGACCTTGTGATATACGAATAATAGAAGAACAATTTTTCTCTCCTTCCGTCACGGCGTGCGCCGTGCCACCTTCCTCGAAGAAGGAAGGCAAGCAAAGTCGAACTTCACTTGAAAGATTCAGCACGGTACGGATTTACGGCGGCTCGGAAGGCTCTCGCCGACTCCAACGTTTCAGTAAAGCACAAATTGACAGCGGTCGGAAGGCTCCACCTGACGGGGCAAAGTTATAAGGCGCATCGGTTTTGCCCCGCCTCCACCTGACGGGGGAGGCAGGCGAAATCGGACTCTTGCTATAACTTTGAAGTAACTATTATAAATACTTTTTCTCTCCTTCCGTCACGGCTTGCGCCGTGCCACCTTCCTCGTCAGAGGAAGGCAAGGCATAGCAATTGCTTTTTGAATCCTTTCAGCCGAACGAAAGGACGGAATTTTTTCTCTCCCTCAGTCAAAAATCGGGGATTTTTGACTGCTCCCTCGAAGAATGGAGCCAAGGGGGGCAGAGAAAAGCAAGGCAAAGCTGTACCTCGCTCGAAAAATACCGTAGGACAAAAAGCCCCACGGGGATTACTCCCCATGAGGCTTTGATTGCTTTTGATATCCATTCACCCGGTTTATACTGGAAACCTTCACGGTTGGGAGTTTATTTATCTCCGCTAAAGTCTTAGATGAAAAGATTATGTACAGTTTTAGTTTTGGGTTGGTTTCTTGTTATACCAAACGCTAAAAGTGTAGTTTACTTTTTGAGCAGTAATACTTAAACTACCTTCTGCAGAACAATTATCTAAAACGACAGATTGTATACGTGAGCTGGTTATACACATTAACAAATCACCATATGCAGATCCATTTTCTTCTTTCGAAGTTGAACTTACGTTGCCTGTATTATGACAATTTGATAACGTAATTGTAGGGCCCTCAGCAAACGAAACATAACCTACTACGCCTGCAGCTTTAATACCGGAACTGTCTTCACTGTAAGCAGTTACATTTGCTTTGTTTGTTAAATTTGTAAGGGTTACGTCCGTAGTAATATTGTACCATCTACCAATAATACCTGCAACCGCATCTGCCGCTTTGACGCTTCCGGATTTAACCGTAATGTCAGAGATCTTTACGCCAGATCCAGAAACGTAGCCTACGAGTGCAGCAACAGAGTCGGCTTTAGCAATCTTCCGTTGCACATCATTGATTGTAGGATTTGGTATCGAAATGTCTTTCTGTAAATCAATGTCCACATTGTCAAATGTAAGATTTTTTACGGAAGCATTCTCCGATAAAACTCCAAAGAACCCATACGTATATACAAGCCAGCTATCTGTTTTCGTTGCATCTTTGCTATAATATTTAGGCGTATATCCCTTTGCATTCAAATTGCTAATTGTTTTTCCATTGCCATCAAACGTACCGGCAAAGATTCTTGTCGTTGTACCCTTGCTAACATAGTTTCCTTCATATTTCGTGCTACTAACATCTCTGGAGCCTTCGCCGATAGGCGTCCAACCATCATTTAACCGGATGTCAGCCGTTAATTTAGCCGTGCATCCAGCGAAAGAGAAGCCGCCGTTTACCAAATCACGGAATGTTTCCAGTGTTTCCAGATTACCGATTTCGTAAGCAGAATTTGCTCTCTTTGTGTTATCATAACTATTGCCATCAAGAGTTGAGCTATCATAGCCAATACTCTCAACGACAGATAGGGGAACATCAGTAGTAGTTACACCGGCAGGGATAATAATTTTACCTTGGTTTTCTTGAACAACGCCTGCTGCATTTGCTTCGGTTAAATAAACGATACCACCTTTTTCGGCAATCGCCTTACCGGCTTTCAGTTCCATCTTACCGATTGCACCATACGCATGGAAGCATTTTGTTTCAGTATATACAACGGTTGTGTCCGCAATGCCATAATGGCGAATCTGACCTTGTGCAACATTGCTTGCAGCACCAACGTTCAACGTTCCGCCGTTGGTACGAATGACTACGTCCTTTGCGGAATCGGTGTTGGTATAAGTAAGCGAAGTGATAGTGCTTTCACCGGCATCAAAGCCGACAGAAACGGTAGGCGTTTCATCAGTCCAAGCCGCCCCATTATAATAAATGGAATAGCTCTGTGTGCTTGCCGCGGGAATCGTTTCATTTTTGTTGTAGATTTTCCATAACTTGTAACTGTCTGCACCAAGCTGGTTGCCGTCCGCAACGGAATTGGGAATATAGTCGATTGCGCCGTCTTTCAAATAGCAGAAGACGTCGTTTTTGCTATCCCAGAGGATTTCGTTATCGGTGGCGCTGGCGTTGATTTTACCTACGTCGTACCCGAATTTTGCTGCCGCCTGCAGTGCCTCGGTCATGGTATCATGTTCCTTCCCGTCGCTGGCGAGCGCCGTGTTCAGATTGCGGACAAGCTGTGTGTCCGCGCTTACGTTCGCTTTTCTGACCAGACTGACAAAAGTCGGGATCAGAACCGCCGCCAGTATCGCCACGACTGCGATCACTACGACGAGTTCCACTAACGTAAAGCCTTTTCTTTTTGCTTTCATAGTTTTTGTTACTCCTTAGCTTTATTTCAACGCATTTCTGCGATGATAACTAATTGAATTGTGTTGCATTCAGGTGCGTGCTTTTTCTTCCCGGTTCGTCTCTTTTCGTCTCTTTTTTCGCACGCAAAAAACCACAAAAACACAGCGCAGAACGCCCCTGCACTATGCGCACGCGGTTATTCATT
>CAMAGA010000090.1 GCA_945833955.1 uncultured Clostridia bacterium | reverse complement strand
ATCAGTTATGGTTTGCATTTCCCGTTCACGGCGGTTTCCCCGTCGGCAACGATCTTATTCGTTTTTTCGCCTTGGAAGGTCTTATATTTCGCGTAGAATTTACCGGGAACGGAGCTTTCTATACCGGCAACGGTATACGTACAGGCGCAAAGCGACAGTACGGAACAGAGCAAAAGACTGCATAAGAGTATACGGTAAAATTTTTTCATGACGGAATCTCCCGATTTTTGGATTGTTTTTGGTATATGAATATAGATTGATTATAGACTATTACAAGCGATAAGTCAAGTTTTTTCCGATTTCTTCCTGTTTTTTCCTTTTTCTCCGAATGGAAGATTGACTTTCTGTCTCTGCTCGATTATACTGAAAGAGGGAGGATACGTCTATGCATTACATAGTTTTCAAGACGAAGAAGGGAGTCCGCTCGATCCCCTTTCCTATACTGCCGTTTATCATTCTGCTCGTCCTTGTGCTCATCATCGTCTTTTCCATGCTGCCGCCGCTTTCCATGGGTGCATACAACGACTTTTACAGCGGTTTGCACGGGGCGGTTACGGAGCGGAAAAGTTCGGTCACTTTAAAAAAGCCGAGCGACGGAGTTATGAAAAATGCAATGTACCGCATTTTAGAAGGGGAACCGGAAATTTTTTACGTGGACGGTATCTCTTATAGTTTCTATGAAAACGATACGGTGAAAGTGAATTTTTCGTATCGCTATTCCGCATCCGCTTACGAGGCGGATCTTACGTATTTCCGTTCGGAGATAGATCGGATCGTGGCGCAATTGGAAGAAGACGCCACGAATGCCGAAAAGGCAAGGCAGGCGCACGATTATATCATTGAAAACTATTCCTATGGCGGTGATCACGACGCGCTGAGTATGCTGCGTACCGGCAAGGGCGTCTGCAGTGCGTATGCGGCGCTGTATAAGGCGATTTTAGATCGACTGGGGATAGAAAACGTATACCTGCACGGCAAAACGGAAGGGAACTTCGGACCACTTTCCTATGAGAATCACGCATGGAACCTGATTAAAATCGGGGCGTGGTGGTATCACGTGGACGTAACGTGGGACGACGCAAGCGGAGAAGAACAGGATAAGTACTTCATGGTCGGGGATATCTTCATGAAGCAGAACTACCACAAAACGTGGGATGCGGTGGATAACTATAATTATTATTGTTTCTGGAACGCCTGAGTTTTTCGGGCGTACGTCAATAGTGCAATCGGCGCGCGAAAAACCCAACCGCTATATCATATATATCATAAAGTACGAAATAAGGACGGCTCCGCGGAGCCGTCCTTTTTGGTTTTAGATTATGCGATGTAAAAATCAGCAGGTTGCGCCGCCTTTCAAATGCTTCTGTGCGGACAGGTTTTCGTCTTTATGTTGCAAAAGCTCGTCGGAAAGGAGCTGCTTCTGCACGTTTTCAAAGCCGAGTCTCGTAACCGTATCGTTGAAGCGTTCGCCCGTAATGCCTTGGTCACGGAAGAGAAGGATCGCCTTTTCGATGATATCCAGCACTTCTTCTTGGGAAGTGAATACTTTTTCCAGATATCTTCCCTGTGCAACCCGTTTGCCCCATCTGCCGCCGATGTATACGCGGTAGCCTACGGTGTAATTGGTGAGCGCCTTGAACGGGCACTTGCCTACGCATCTGCCGCAGTGGTTGCAAGCGTTGGGGTCGATGACGATTTTGCCGTTTTCCATTTTTGCAACCTTGATGGGACAGGCTTTTTCCACCTGACAAACTTTGCAGCCGCGGCACTTATCGAGGTCGATTTCGGGTACCTTCTGCCCGATGATGCCGAGGTCGTTCAAGTCGGGTTTTACGCAGTTGTTCGGGCAACCGCCGACGGCGATTTTGAATTTATGCGGCAGTTTGACGTTGTTGTAGCCGAGGAAGAACCGCTGGTGAATTTCTTCGGAAAGCGCAAACGTGTCGATGAGGCCGTATTGGCAGGTCGTACCTTTGCAGGAAACGACGGGGCGGACTTTGGAACCCGTACCGCCCGTTTCGAGTCCCGCAGTTTCCCGAAGGAAGGTGCGGAGCGGTTCGATATTGGCAAACGGTACGCGCTGAATTTCCACCGTAAGTCTGGTCGTCATGGCGATTTCGCCGTTGCCGAAGCGTTTTGCCGCTTCTGCAATGGCGGCGCTTTCTTCTGCGGTGATCTTGCCGTTTCTGGTGATGACTCTGCCATTGAAGCAGTCGGGCGTGGTCTTATCCTGCAGGAAGCCGAGCGCTTTAACTTTGGCAATGTCTGCTGCGGTGAGCTTGGTGGGTACGTTTTTCATGACGACGTCGTTAAAGGAAGTTGCGCCTTCCAGTACTACAGTGTTCGTGTAGCCTGCCGCGCGCATCTTGCACTGCATCATGTATGCGCGCTTGCCGCGACCGCAAACGAGCAGTATCTTTTCGTCTTTCTTCACGCCCGGAACTTCTCCGTTGAAGTTGGTGATATCCGCAAACTTTGCGCCTCGGATAGAGGGAGCGGGCGCTACGTCTAAAACGGTGTAGTCGTCTGCTTTTCCGTCCGCATATTCCTGCGGCGTCATGGAAACGAGCGTGCCGTCCAATTTATTGAGCAGAATCTGTACGGACTGCACGAACGGATGAATGGCGGTGGAGAAAGGCGGCGCGTAAGCGTAGTCGCCGTTTTCAAAGTCTTCGAGCGTGGCGTTCATGTTGAGCCCGGTGACGGCGATGTCGATCATTTTATCTACGTTGCCGGAACCGAGTACCTGTGCGCCGAGCAGTTTATGCGTAGTTTTGTCTGCGATGAGCTTGGTAATGAATGCGGAAGCGCCGTCCATATAGTGGGGTTTATCGTCGCAGATAGCAAGCGTGGTAATCGGGTCAAAACCGGCTGACTTTGCGGCGACTTCCGTCAGACCCGTGCGGGCTACGTTCAGGGTAGGCAGCTTCAATACGGCGGTACCTAAAACGCCGGGGTACTTCTTTGCGCTTCCGGTCAGAGCGAGGGCAAGCGTTCTGGCTTCCATATTGGCGGAAGACCCCATTGCGGAATACGTTCTTGCGCCGGTGATGCGGTTCTTCACGGTTACGCAGTCGCCTGCGGCGTATACGTCGGGAATATTGGTGGCGAGCGTTTCGTCTACGAGGATTCTGCCCCTTTCCATGGCAAGTCCGCTATCTGTAAGGAAGGCGGTGTTCGGGCGGATACCTACGGAAAGCACGACGAGGTCGGCTTGCAGATTGCCGCTACCCGTCTCCACGGCGGTAACCGCATTTTCACCGAGAATAGCGTTCGCCTTGGTGTTGGGCAATACGCGGATGCCGCTTGCGGCAAGCTGTTTCTTTACGTAGAACGCCATTTCCGCATCGAGGATTTCGGGCAGAACCTGGGAGGCTACGTCGATGACGGTAACGGATACGCCCTGCATTTTCAGATTTTCGGCAACTTCGAGGCCGATAAAACCCGCGCCGACGACGACGGCGGTTTTGACGGGCTTGCCGGTAACGTAATTGCGGATATTGACGGCGTCATCCGGGTTGCGAAGGGTAAATACGCCGTTCAAATCCTTACCGGAAAGCGGCGGAACGACGGGGCTTGCGCCGACGGCAAGGATGAGTTTATCGTAGGAAAGCTCTTTGGGTTGTCCGCTGACAAGGTCGGTTGCGGTAACGGTCTTTTGCGTAAAGTCTACGTGGGTTACTTCCGTCTGCGTCTGCACGGTTACGTCCGTCAAAGCAGAAAAGGCAGCGGGAGTGTTGACGACGAGTTGCTCTCTCGTTTCTACTTCGCCTCCGATATAATAGGGAAGGCCGCAGCCTGCATAGGAAATATCCTTTTCTTTGGTAAGCAGGGTAATTTCGGCAGATCTATCCAGTCTTTTTAGTTTTGCGGCGGCCTTGGTGCCTGCGGCTACGCCGCCGATGATCAAAACTTTCATTGTTTGTTATTCCTCCTTATTGGAAATGAGATGAATCTGCAATAATTATAACATTTTCCGTGTATTTTGTCAATAGTCGTGAGATAGAAAGTTAATATTTTATACGGTAGTGCCATGATAAGTATAATTCTATATTCATAGTGTCATGATAAGTATAATTCTATATTCATTTCTGCCGTAAATTCATTCTATAATAAGTAAACAAATGTGCTTTTATCCGAAAAAAACGGGAGAAACGATTGACAAAAAACAGTCGTTTTAGTATAATCTTTATAAAAATGCAACGTTCGACGAAAGCAGACAATATGGGAGGTAAACGGTATGGCAGAGATACAGGAAGAAAAGAAGACGGAACCGCTCGCTACGGAGGGAGCGGAAAGCGCAACCGTGCAGGAATCGGTTACGGAAAACGGAGATGCAATTACGCCGATCGGAACGGAGGAAGAACGGGCGAACGGCGGCGGGGAGCAGGTTTCAAAAGCACGGAGCCAAACGCCCGACGAAAGAGAGCCGGATATGCAGAACCAAGCGCCCGCCGCACCCGAACGGAGAGAGCCGGATATGCAGAACCAAGCGCGCGATATAGCGCACGCTCCGCTTGCCGTTGCTACGGAAAACCGGCAATACGGATTACAGCTGGAAATGCAGGACGGAAGGTTTTATCGGGGCTCGGCTTTGAACGGCATTCCGGACGGCATCGGGGAAATGCTGTATCTGGACGGCGGCAGATATACGGGCGAATGGCGAGGCGGCTGCAGGGAAGGCAAGGGCGCTTATCTTTTTGCAAACGGGGATCGCTACGAAGGAAGCTGGCTGGAAGACCGTATGCACGGGGAAGGCAGGTATTTTTACGTCGGCGGCGACTGGTATGACGGCACGTGGGAGCGCGGCGTAGGGCAGAGCGTTTCCTCCTATCACTATTCGGACGGCGGCGTATATATCGGCGGCTTTGCCAACAGCGAACGCCACGGAAAGGGCGCTTATACCTATCCCGACGGCAGTATTTACGAAGGGGATTGGTGCCAGGGCAAACGCCACGGAAAGGGCAAAATCACCTACGTGAACGGCGACGTTTACGAGGGCGGTTTTATCAACGATTTGCGGCAGGGTAAAGGCGTTTATACCTATGCAAGCGGAGAGGAATTTACAGGGAATTGGCTGGCGGACGTGCGCAATCCGGAAGGAAAAATGCGCTATGCGGACGGCAGTGAGTATCAGGGCGTTTTACTCGAAAAGACCCGCGCGGGGCTCGGAGAATACCGTTACGGCGGACAGGTGGATAAAGGCGAATTTGTCAACGACCTGTTGGAAGGCAAGGGCATACGCCGCTTTGCAAACGGCAACGTATACGAGGGGACGTTTGCGGGCGGAGAGATCTGCGGGGAAGGAAAGCTCGTTCTTGCCAATAAAAACACGCTGGAAGGTACGTTTGAACACGGCGAACTGACGGGGCAAGGCAGAATGACGCTCGTAAACGGCGATATGTACGAGGGCGGCTTTCGGGACGGGCTCTATAACGGGACGGGCGTATATACCTATGCGAACGGCGACGTATACGAAGGGTTTTTCGTTTGCGGAGCGAGAGCGGGCAAGGGGAAGCATTCCTTTGCGAGCGGCGATACGTACGAGGGTACTTTTGCGGACGGAAAATTCGACGGCTCCGGCGTGATGCAATACGTAAACGGCGACGTATACGAAGGTCGTTTTGAAAAGGGGTTCCGCCACGGCAACGGCAAAATGACCTATGCGAACGGCGACGTATACGAGGGCGATTGGGTTCGGGATCACGCAACGGGCAAAGGCGTGATACGCTATCCGAATCATAATTGCTATGCGGGTTCCGTATCCGACGGGCATTGTAACGGCTTTGGCAAAATGACCTATGCCGACGGTTCCGTTTACGAAGGCGAATGGGAAGCGGACTTAAAGCAGGGGGAAGGTTCCTTCCGCTGCGTTGAGGACGGTTCCGTTTACGAAGGCGAATGGGTAAAAGGCAAACGGGAAGGGAAAGGTTCCTGCCTGTATGCGGACGGCAATAAGTTCGACGGCGTCTGGAAGAACGATTTGCAACACGGCGCAGGCACGTTGCAGTATTCCGGCGGCGATAAGGTGCAAGGCAAGTGGGAAAAGGGCATCTGCGTGGAAATCGAGCGCTATATTTACGCCAACGGCAACGTGTATCAGGGTGCCATGAAGGACGGTATGCCCAACGGAAAGGGTACTTATCGGGACGATATAAGCAATAAAGTATCGGACGGCACGTGGAAAGACGGCAAACTTTGCGGTTTTGCTACGGTAAACTATGACGACGGTTCCTCTTTTAAAGGCTATTTTGAAAACGGTCTGCGGGAAGGCAGCGGCACGTTTTATTATTGCGACGGCAGGCGGCTGGAAGGCGCATGGCATGAAGACGTTTTAAAAGGCGCCGGAAAGATACGCTACCCCA
>CAMAGA010000089.1 GCA_945833955.1 uncultured Clostridia bacterium | reverse complement strand
TGATATCCTTGATCTTATTGTTATAGAGCGCGCCGAAAATGACTGCGCCTACGCCGACCTTCTGTGCGGCGTCTTCCTTATTTTCGAGGTTCGGGTTCTTATCGTTGATGATCGTATACGCCTTTTCGATACAACGGCGGATGACGTCTTCCAAAAATACCATATTGCCCTTACGGGTGGACATTGCGCCTTCTTCCAAAGATACCATTCCGTACGCAACGTGCACGAGGTCCTTTGCCCACTCCTTGCCCATGAGTTCCAGCACTTTAAAGAACTGTGCAAAGTGGAGGTTTTGCTGGTATGCGACTACGTACAGGCATTTCCAGAAGTCGTAGGTATTTTTGCGGTATATAGCGGCAGCCATATCGCGCGTTGCATAGAGAGAAGCCCCGTCCGAACGGAGAATAATGCAGGGAGGCATACCGTAATCGGAAAGGTCCACGATCTGCGCGCCCTGACTTTCCACCAGCAGATTCTTTTCCTTTAACTCGTCGATGACGGGCTGCATTTTATCGGTATAGAAGCGTTCGCCCTTATAGCTGTCGAATTGCACGTCCAGAAGGTCGTAGATACCCTTTACGTAGCGCATGGTGATATCGGTAAACCAGTTGAAGATTTCGTTGCACTCCTTGTCCCCGTCTTCGATCAGTCGGAAGTAGGAACGAGCCTCTTCTTCCAGGGAAGGATCATTTTCCGCTTCTTTATGGAACCGAACGTACAGGTCGTTGATGGCGCGGATGCCGCCCCTTTCCACTTCCTCTTTGTTGCCCCAGTGCTTGAACGCCGCAATGAGCTTACCGAACTGCGTACCGTAGTCGCCGAGATGGTTGATGCCTACCGCATTGTATCCGCGGAAGCGGTACGCCCGATACAGCGCCGCACCGAGAACGGTAGTGGAAAGATGCCCGATGTGAAACGGCTTTGCGATATTGACCGAGGAGTAGTCGATGCAGACGGTTTTCCCGGCGCCTTCGTCCGAGGAACCGTATCTGTCGCCTTCGGATAAAATTTTATCCAGAGTGATTCTCGTCATGTCGCTTCGGTCGATCCGAAAGTTCAGATAACCGTTTACCGCAACCGCTTCCCGAATGACGTGATCGGCAGGAATCGCGGCTGCCAGATTCTGCGCAATGACGACGGGAGGTTTACGCAGAGCCTTTGCAAATTTAAAGCAAGGCAAAGCGTAATCGCCCATATCCGGGTTCGGAGGGGGAACCATTAAATCTGCGATTGCATCCGCAGTAAAGCCTTCTATCCGTATCTTTTCAGCAATATACTTTTTATAATCCATACTTTTTCTTCCTTCAGATTACTTTCCGTATTATTTTAGCATATTTTTTGAAATTTGGCAAGTTTAGTTTGCTTCTTTTTGAATTTTATATTATAATTATCTCAAAAAATACGCAAAGGGCGGATAGGGCTGCGTTTTCTGCCGTCGCTTTGTAAAACAAAAGGAAATAATCAGATGAAATTAGGTGTCGTAGGTTTGCCCAACGTAGGCAAATCAACTTTATTCAACGCTATCACCCATGCCGGTGCAGAAATGGCAAACTATCCCTTCTGTACCATTGAACCCAACGTCGGCGTAGTTACCGTACCGGACGAACGGGTAGATAAACTTGCCGCTATGTACCAGAGCAAGAGCGTCGTTCACGCCATTATCGAATTCGTAGATATTGCAGGGCTCGTAAAGGGCGCGTCCCGCGGGGAAGGCCTCGGCAATAAATTCCTTTCCCATATCCGGGAAGTGGACGCCATCGTGCACGTCGTGCGTTGCTTTGAAGATCCGAACATCACGCACGTGGAAAATTCCATCGATCCCATACGGGATATCGAAACGATCACGCTGGAACTGATCCTTGCCGATATGGATACCGTACAAAAACGCATTGATCGCATCAAGAGAGTTGCGCTCGGCTCTACCGATAAAGTCGCCGCCGCAGAATACGATTTTTTGACCAGACTGTTTGCGCACCTCGAAAGCGAAAAGCCTGCAAGACTCTTCCCCGTTGCCGAAAGCGAAAAGGACTTTATGTATAACTTATTCCTGTTGACGGCAAAGCCCGTACTCTATGCCGCAAACATCAAGGAAGACGAAATCTCTCTGCCGGAAAGCGAAAATCAATTCGTTTGCGCCGTAAAGGAATATGCGGCAAAGGAAAACTCGCAGGTGATGGTGCTTTGCGCCAAAATCGAAGAGGAACTTTCGCAGATGGACGAAGAAGATAAAGCCATGTTCATGGAAGAATACGGCTTGGAAAAGAGCGGGCTCGATAAGCTCATTCAGGCTTCCTATGAACTGCTCGGCTTGATCAGTTACCTCACGGCAGGCGAAAAGGAAACCCGTGCCTGGACGATCACCAAGGGAACGAAAGCGCCGCAAGCCGCAGGCAAGATCCACAGCGACTTTGAAAGAGGATTCATCCGTGCGGAAGTCGTGGATTGGAAAACGCTTCTGGACTGCAACGGCTACGCCAAAGCCCGTGAGGAAGGTAAAGTCCGCTCGGAAGGCAAGGACTACGTCATGCAGGACGGCGACGTCGTAATCTATAAATTCAACGTCTGATACGATAATCCATATCGAATACCAAACTGCTCTATGCCGCACCGCAAAAGGTACGGCATTTTTTTGCACGCAAAAGGCTCTTCGGATACTATATAAAAAGGCGGCACAGTTAGTACCGCCTTTCTTCTTTTTCCCTGTTTTTGACTAAAAAGCGTCTCCGCAATTTACTTTTTGCGCAGTTTTATACTCGGAATCTCCTTTACGGAAGGTCTTTTCCGTAACCGCAGTTCCGTTACAGAACGTGAGCGTTACCTTACCCTTTTCCGTATACGGATGCCGCAAAACCCGGTTTTGCACGGTCTGCACGGGAATATCCCCTTTGACCGCCACGATATAACTATACTTTTCATCTTCAAACGGAGCTTCCCCCTTGAGCAGGCGATGCATCTTAGTGCGCTGTATGCGGCAGGTAAAATGGCACCAATCCCCTTCCCCCATCGGGCAGTTTATACTTTGAGGACAGGGCGCCACGATGGTTGCGCCCCGCTCCGACAAAAATGAACGGTAGCCCTGCATCTGTGCGGCGCAGACGGGCGTACCCGGCTCTACGATCAGCAGTATTTTTTCCGTGGCATTCCACAGCTTTTCCAATACCTTTCCCCTCGCCGATTCCGCCAGCTCGTTCAGAAGATAAGCCGCCGATACGAGGTCGTATTTTTGTTCTATCCTGTCTGTAACCACGTCAAAGGGCTTCCACTCGCAAACGGAGCGCATATCCTCGCTCATCAAGGACTGCCCCACCGAACGCATGGCGGCTTCCCGTTCCAGAAGCGTTATTTTTTCCGGACCGAACGCTTCCCGTATCGCCCACGCTGCCGCACCCGTACCCGCCCCGCAATCCGCTACCGACTGAACGGAGAATCGGGGCGGCAACAGTTCGCACGCATAACTGAGCGCGGCGGAAACCGCACCGAAAGTGGCAGGCATACGCACCACGGAATAGACCACCGCCTCCTCCGCACTCTGCACCAGCCTTGCGCCTTTACCGCTCTCCGTTCTGTACCGCTGCGTAAGCTTTTCCGCTATCTCTTTCATCGGGGCTTGCTTTTTGCCGTACAGCAACGCCTCTATTCCTTGCGCCAATTCTACGGGCATCATTTCCTCGTTTTCTCCTCCGTTCGTTCCGTACAGGCATTCTATACGCCTGCACCGTTACTTTCCAGTATACCATTGCATGACGAAAAAGTCAATCTTCCAACGCAAAATACCGCCGCAATACGACGGCGGTATGCAAAATTACGTGCTCTTTTGCGATTCCTTCTTGCGATTTGCAAAATACGCTTTCGTATCCCGCACGACTACTCCGGAAAGGAGCAGTAGCGCCACGATATTCGGCAGAGCCATCAACCCGTTGAAAATATCGGATATCTTCCAGACGGCGCTGATCGTCATATACGGACCGATGAATACCGCAATCAGATACAGCCAGCGGAAAATGAGAATGGCAACTTTATTTCTGCCTACCAGATACTCCAGACAGCTCTCGCTGTACAAATCCCAACCGAGGATGGTGGTATACGCAAAGAAAATGAGACAAACGGATAGAATATACGGCGCAATATCCGAAAGGAACCCCGGTAACCCGGAAGCGAAAGCCGCAATCGTAACGTGTACCCCTTCCAGACCGCTCTTCCACGCCCCTGTGATGACGATAGTCAACCCCGTCAGGGAACAGATGATGATCGTATCTATAAACGTACCGAGCATGGATACGAGCCCCTGGCGGACGGGTTCGTTCGTATGCGCCTTTGCCGCCGCAATGGGAGCGGAACCCAAACCCGCTTCATTGGAAAAAATCCCCCTTGCAATGCCTTTTTGCATAGCCACGATCATACTGCCCGTAATACCGCCCGAAATCGCCTGCGGTTGAAAAGCGGAAACGACGATATCCGCAACGGCGCGGGGAACGGCGGTTATATTGCCGATCAGAACGATCAGGCAGAACAATACGTACGTAATCGCCATAAAGGGAACGACGAACGTTGCCACGGAAGAGATTCGCTTTAATCCTCCCAAAATGACCACGCCCACCAGCACGGCAAGCACTGCGCCCGCAATCACGGTAACCAGCCGCATACCGCCGAACACGGGAACGCTTTTGGGAATCACGTACGAATCCGCAAAGATATTGTCCACTGCGGAAGTAATGGAATTGATCTGCGTAAACGTACCGATGCCCAAAAGCCCGACGCAAATGCCGAGTACGGCAAAAATTACGGCAAGCCATTTGAAACTGAACCCGAATTTTTCCTTTAAACCGTGTTCGATGTAATAGAACGGTCCGCCGAGCGTATGCCCGTCCGCATCTACTTTTCTGTAACGGACGGCAAGCATACATTCGGCGTATTTTGTCGCCATACCCAAAAAGGCGGCAACCACCATCCAGAAAAGCGCACCCGGCCCTCCTGCGCAGATAGCCGTAGCCACCCCGACTATGTTGCCCGTACCGATCGTTGCGGAAAGCGCCGTACATAACGCAGAAAACGCCGATATCTGCCCTTCGCCGTCTTTTTCCTTCTGCACCATAAAGCGAAAGGCGAGCGGAAGCTTACGAATCTGTACAAAAACCAATCGGCAGGTCAAAAAGATGCCGCAAGCTAAAATCAGAACGATGAGCGGAATGCCCCACACAAAATCGTTGACCTTGGTTAAAAAGTCGTCAAAAGATAACAAACAGAATTGCATAATGCGATTCCTCCCAAAAAGTACAAAAAAAGCCGCCGTTGCAATACAAAGCGGTCGGGAAAAAGCATTCTGTCATTATCAAAAACACATCCGTTCTTTTTACCTGAGAGATACGCCGACTTGATTTTTCATCGGTTTACACCTTCGGTGCCTTAGAACACGGACTCTCCGGAGCGTTCGTATAGTCAACTTTTTCTTTATTTTACCATATTTCTACCTTCTTGTCAATAATTTTCAATTATATTTGCTTTCATTTTATCGAATAAAAAGCAACGGAGGAATACTTGCCTATTCTCATCGGAATATGCTATAATGAAAAAAAGGAGAATAAAACTATGCGTTATCATGCAGTTATTTTTGATTTGGACGGCACCCTGCTCAACACTTTGGAAGATCTGACGGATGGCGTAAACCATGTGTTGGCGCAGTTTGGTTACCCCGTACGCACGCAAGCGGAAATAAAACGTTTTGTGGGGAACGGTATCCGACAGCTCATTCGACTCGCTTTGCCGAACGGAGAATCCAATCCCGATTTTGCAAAAGTCTTTTCCGCCTTTTCGGAATATTACACGGCGCACTGCAATCTGAAAACCGGACCGTACGAAGGCATTTTACCCATGCTCTCCCGACTCCAAGAATGCGGCGTGCGCCTTGCTATCGTTTCCAATAAAAACCATGCGGCGGTCAATCGGCTTTGCTCCATTTATTTTCAAAATTTTATATCCGTTGCAATCGGGGAAAACGAACCTATGGGAATACGCAAAAAACCGGCTCCCGATTCCGTTTTTGCCGCAATCCAAGCCTTACAGGTGCCCGCATCCGATTGTCTGTACGTCGGCGATTCGGAAGTGGACGTCCAAACGGCAAAAAATGCAAACCTTGATTGCGCAAGCGTTCTCTGGGGATTCCGCAGTCGATCGGAACTACTTGCCGCAGGTGCTGATAAGCTCTTTAATAACCCGTCGGAATTGACAGAATTTGTCTTAAAAACCGATATTTTAAACGTATAATCCCTATTTTTTTATTTGAATGTTTTAATTGTTTATCTTTTTTAGCAATAAAACAGTAAATTTTCGGTTTATTTCTTTAGTTTTTACCTTTTTCTCGGCAGGAAATCCACTTTTGTGA
>CAMAGA010000088.1 GCA_945833955.1 uncultured Clostridia bacterium | reverse complement strand
GTTGTCGAAATACTGTGCGTGTCCGCCATTATTGACTTCGCTTTGATAGGTCATCAGTTCTGCATACGGCGAATCTGCACGCTCCTGCACCCACAATTCCCATATTTTATCCCATTTCAAATCTTCTTCCGTGAGCGCAACGCTCTCTTTCTTAAAAAAAACAATCTTTTTCTTAAAAAAATCAAATAGTCCCATAAAATTAACTACTGCGTTATTCTCAAATCTTATTCAAAATTTATTTATGGATTGAAAACTTTCCGCCAAAGTCGGATTGCAAACCGTGGCAAAGCTATTGCTTTTCCCCTCGATACCCCTAAGGAATGCCTTCAGCGTATCGGAAGGAATCAACCAGCCGACGTTCCTATAATTATGATTGGCATAGATCATACTTGCCACGCCGATTACCTTTCCGTTATAATAGGCGGCTCCGCCGGAGTTTCCGGAATTGATTGCCGTATCCGTTTGCAGATAATAGAAACCGCAATAGTCATAATCGTATTCCACGTTGACGCCGGAAATCAGACCTCTCGTAACGGTCGTACCAAAGCCTAATCCGTTGCCGACGATTACCGCCGTTTCCCCGCCGCATAACTTGCTGCTGTCCCCTATTTCCGTATAAGGGAAATATCGGTGTTCCGGATTGCTGCCGATCGGATAAAAATCGTTGACAAACCGTAAGAGTGCGAGATCCTGCCGAGCGTTATAGGCGACCACGTCCAAGCGGAACAAGGCGGTTTTGCCGTCCGATTGTTTCCCGTTTTCAAAAGAGCCGTAGATGAATTCGGCAATTTCGACTTTGCCGTTCACGCTTCCGTAGTCGGAAGCAGCTTCGTTGATTACGTGCAGGTTGGTTACGAGATACCCGTCCGAATGAATGATGAATCCGGATCCCTGACTGGCAGCCGTCAGATCGGCATTGACGGTGAATATATTCACGCTGGCGTCCTGTTTTTCCCAGCCGATTTTTTCTGCTTCCTGCAAGGATTTGGGAGCATTGTCATGCGCCTTATACTCGATCGGCATCTGTTTGTGAATGACTTTGTAGTTGAAATTGGCAGAACCGAGCTTTTCGATGATCTGTTTTTCCGCATCGGAAGCGGCGATCTGTATCGGAAAATTCGAAGCAAACATATTCTCCCGCTCCGTTGCGCCGTCCGTACTTTGGCTTTCGGACTCCGTATACGGAATGCGTAAATCATCCAGTGCGCTCTTGACGGCGTTGCAGGAAATCCCGAGCGTTACGTCCGTTACGTAGCCGGAAGATATCGTAGGCGTGTCGTTCATGGTTTTATCGATCACGCCCACCAATTCCCCGTCAGAATTCAGCATGACTCCGCCATGGAACGCTTCGGAAGTATAGGTATCCGTCTGTATTACGTAGGGGGCTTCTTCCGTAAACCACGATTTAAACTCATAATAGGTATTTTTCGGATTGGAAATAACGCCTTCGCTGACGCACGTTTGCAGAGCAGAATCGAGCAGGACGTTTCCAAGCGCAATGCATTCCTGCCCGTAGATTACGGAATCCATATCGGCAAGTACGATCGGTTGGAGCGCAATATCCAGATTCACAATTTTATAAACGGCAAACTTCGCTATGCCGAGGTTTCTGACCTTTTCCAAGCGGTACTGTTTGGTTGCGGAATACGCTTCCAGCTTGGTAAACATGACGAGCTGGGTAGATTCCGCCGCCAAAACGTACCCGTCGGAAGAAAGTATAATTCCGTTACAGCCCGAATTACTCCATCCTGCACTGTAAGATATATAAATTATGGATGGACTGCATTGCTCGTATACTTCGGAATACAAAGTATTTGGTTCCTGATTCGGCTGATAGTCCACGTAAGTCGGCGCATCGGAAATCGGATCGAATATCTGTTCCTGCACGCCGCAGCCGCAAACGGAAACGAGGAGACAACTTAATAATAAAACAACAGGCAATAATCTGTATCGGATGTATTTTTTCATACGTCAACGCACCACCTTCCACGATATATTCTCATCCCGGAACGTTTCCAGAACGACGCTCGAATAATAAGCCATCTGATCTTCCCCGTTTAAATAGACGTTCGTTGCGATGAAGCCGATGCAGTAGCCGTTTTCGTCCAGAATGCATCCGCCTAAACCGCCGTAACTGACGGGTGCGGTAAAGTGAAACGTTTTTTCCGCAGTATACCCTACGATCCCTTCGGTTATCTGCGGTGCTATTTCCGTGATGCCCGTATAAAGCAGATCCACGTCCGCAACGGCATAACAGCGGGTACCGATTTCCGTATCGGCACTGCATAGAGCCGGAATGTATTCCACGCCTTTCACCTTTCGGTTTTCTGCGTCTCTATGATAGATTTCTCCCGAAAACCGCAGCAAGGTGAGGCCCGTTTCCGCATCGGAAGCAACGAAAGAGAGCGGATAAATACAATCCGTGGGATATCTTCCGCCAAACGAGGCGTATACCTGCACCTTTTTCACCTGCACGTCTCTCGCCTGCGCATTCTCTATCGACGTCAGAATGATTCCGTCATAGGAAATAATCACGCCGCTGACGATATAGGACAGTACGGAATTTTCCAGAACGAATATATTGACCGTATAGAGCAGGGAATCGGCGTATAAATCCTGTACCGCATTCCCTTCCGATAATTCCATATGCGGCAAAATATATTCTTCGCTCGTTGCAACGTGCATTCCTTGCATATTGCAGCCAACGAGAACCTGCACGAAAAATATAGCAATTATCAACGAAAAAACAACGTTCTTCCGAAAAAATGGTTTTTTCATAGCTTTTTTCCTTATATATTATATGAGTGCGACCAAAGAACTTCGATCGCACTCATTCCGGACGTCTTCGAGTCGACTTTATTTGACGGGTTTCAACCCCCAAATTCTTTCTGCGTATTCTTTAATGGCTCTATCGGCAGAGAAAATGCCGGCAGAAGCGATGTTATACAAAGATTTCTGATTCCAAGCGCGTTTATTTTCTACGTAGAGCTTAGAAACCTCGTTCTGCGTCGCCTGATAGGACTCATAGTCCGCCATGCACATATACGGATCCGCAATCGGTACGCCCGTGAGCAGATAATTTGCCATATCCGAGAAGGACTGACCGTTGAATCCGAGGATCAACGATTCGATGATTCGCCGAAGCTTCGGGTCTGTATTGTAGAAGTTGCTTGCATTGTAGCCGTTCTGCCACATATCTTTGACTTCATCGGCGTGCAAACCGAAGATAAAGATATTATCCTTTCCGACTGCCTGCGCCATTTCCACGTTGGCGCCGTCTAACGTTCCTACGGTCAGCGCACCGTTAATCATAAACTTCATGTTTCCGGTACCGCTCGCTTCCTTCCCTGCAAGGGAGATCTGTTCGGAAATTTCCGATGCGGGTATCAACTTTTCCGCTAAGGTAACGTTGTAGTCTTCCACGTATACCACGTTCAGCTTTTTATTGATCTCCGGATGCTTTTTGATATCGGCTGCCAGGAAGGAAATGAGTTTAATGATCTGCTTTGCCATATAGTACCCGGGCGCCGCTTTTGCGCCGAAAATATACGTTTTCGGCTGCATTTCCATGTCCGGGTTGACTTTTAAGGCGTCGTACGTGGCAATGATATGCATAACGTTCAACAGCTGACGCTTATATTCGTGCATTCTCTTTGCCTGCACGTCAAATATGGAAGTCGGATCAATTAAAATCCCCTGCTTTTGGAAGATATAATCGGCAAACTGCTTCTTTTTGAGCGCTTTGATTTCTTCCAGGCGATTCAGAACGGAATCGTCGTCCGCATACTTTGCAAATTCAATAAGGTGCGATGCGTCCTTCACGTAAGCATCGCCGATACAATCGGAAAGGAGCGAGCAAAGCTCGGGGTTGGATTGGCACAACCATCTTCTATGCGCAATACCGTTGGTTACGTTCGTAAATTTTTCGGGCGTGTAGTCATGGAAATCCTTGAAAATACTGTCTTTGATGATTTCGCTATGCAGCTGCGATACGCCGTTCACGCTGTGCGAACCGACCACCGCCAGATTTGCCATTTTTACCCGATTATGGGAAATGATCGACATACGGGAAATTTTATTCCAATCGCCCGTGTAGCGCTTCCAGAGATCTTCGCAGAAGCGTCTGTTCAATTCCTTGATAATGGAATGGATTCGGGGCAACTCTCTGCCGATCATATCTTCCGGCCACGTTTCCAAAGCTTCCACCATGACGGTATGATTGGTATACGCAATCGTATGCGTGGTAATCGACCATGCCGTATCCCAATCCATGCAATTATCGTCTACCAAAATACGCATCAATTCGGGAACGGAAAGCGCAGGATGCGTATCGTTGATATGAATCGCCGCTTTCATCGGCAAGGAAATCAAGGAGCCGTGTCTCTTTTTGTGGTCTGCAATCACGTTTTGCACGGATGCGGAAACGAGGAAGTACTGCTGCTTTAACCGCAAGGACTTGCCTTCGTTATGGTTATCCGCAGGATAGAGCACCTTCGTCAGCAATTCGGCTTCCGTATCGTTCTGCATACTCTGGAAGTAATCGCCGCGGGCAAACAACTTCATATCAAAGTCCTGCTTGGCGCGCCCTCTCCAAAGCCGAAGCACGGATACCGCTTCGCTGCTTTTGCCGGAAATCATCATATCGTAGGCAATGGCTTCTATCTCTTTGGCGTCGCAGTAGATAACTTCCATGCCCTTTTCCGTCCATTTTTCCTGCGTATAGCCGCCGAATCGGACGGTGCAGGAACGGTCCGACCGTTGCGTAAGCCACACTTCGCCGCCGGGCAACCATACGTCGGGCAGTTCGGTCTGCCAACCGTCTATGATCTTCTGCTTGAAAAGCCCGTACTCATACCGCAAGGAAAACCCCATTGCAGGGTACTCCCCTGCCGCCAGCGCATCCATAAAGCAAGCCGCCAGTCTGCCAAGTCCCCCGTTGCCGAGCCCTGCGTCCGGTTCCAATTCGTAAAGATCGTCCAGCGTAATGCCGTAAGATTGCAAAGCCGCACTATACTGATCGGCAATATTCAGGTTATAAATGCTGTTTTTCAAGGACCGACCCAACAAAAATTCCATGCACAGATAGTATACTCGCTTTGCTTTTTTCGCGCGCATCTTTTCGTTGAATTTTTGCCGTTTTTCCAGCCTGATATCCCGCACGCACATCACAACGGCTTTGTACATTTGCTCTTTGGTAGCGTCCTGCGGCAAAACCCCGAAATAACGGGAAAGTTTACCGCTGATTTGCGCTTCCACCTCTTGTTGCGTCATAATTGAATCCGTCATTTTAACCTCCTGTATTTATATTGTCAGTAGTAAATCCGACTGCCGGAATCATTCTTCCAGCATTTCCTCGTACATCCTTTCATATTCTTTTGCGGAGCGAGCCCATGAAAAATCGGTCGTGATTACCTTTTTCATCAATTCTCTCCACTTTGCCTTGTCTTCATAATAATCCAAAGCCTGATTGATGACGTAAAGCATATCATAAGCATTATATTCCCGGAAGGTAAAACCGTTACCGCCGTTTAAAACCGGCTTGATGCTGTCATAAAGGCCGCCCGTTTCCCTTACGATGGGCACGGTTGCGTAACGGGACGCTATCATCTGCGAAAGCCCGCACGGCTCGGATTTGCTCGGCATCAAAAAGATATCTGCGCCCGCATAAATCTTGCGGGAAAGGTCGGAATTAAACGCAATGATCGCAGTCATTTTGCCTGCGTATTTGCGCGCCATCGCCTGGAAGTAATCTTCGTACCGCTTATCTCCCGTGCCTAAAATCACGAGCTGTACTTCCTGACAGAGCACTTCTTCCAAAATCTCTTTCACGAGATCCAATCCCTTATGGGATACGAGCCTCGTGATCATGGCAATCATCGGCACTTCCGCTTTCACCGGCAAATTGAGGAGATTTTGCAATTCCAGCTTGTTTTTTATTTTATCGTCCAGCGTATCGGGTCCGAAATTATTGAAAATTTTGGTATCCGTCCGGCTGTTGTAATAATCCAGGTCGATTCCGTTTAAAATACCGCAGAGCTTTTCCTGATTACGAATGATGATTTTTTCCAGCCCGTGCGCATAGTACGGGTCTTTGATTTCCTCCGCATAGCGAGGGCTGACCGTAGAGAACCGCTCTGCGCATTCGATCGCTCCCTTCATCAGATTGATGCAACCGTCGTACTCAACCAGATTGCGGTAAGCGTTGGAAATACCGAACAGGTCTTCCAGGATATCCAATGCATACTGCCCCTGATATTCAATATTATGAATCGTGAAAACCGCTTTCATACGGCTGTATTCGGGGCGTTTGTTATAGATCGTTTTCAGATACAATACCGCCGAAGCCGCCTGCCAGTCGTGGCAATGCAGAATATCCGGATAGAAATTCAGAAACGGCATGATTTCCATGACGGCACGGGAGAAGAAAGCGAATCTTTCGCCGTCGTCATAATATCCGTAACATCC
>CAMAGA010000087.1 GCA_945833955.1 uncultured Clostridia bacterium | reverse complement strand
GGAGATGATCTTCATGTAATCTTTCTCTCTGAGTTCTCTTGCTACCGGGCCAAAGATACGGGTGCCTTTGGGGTTTTTGTCTGCGTTGATGATGACTGCCGCATTGTCTTCAAACCGGATGAACGTACCGTCGCTTCTGCGGACGCCCTTGGTGGAACGAACGATGACAGCCTTTACAACTTCGCCTTTCTTTACCTGACCGCCGGGCGTTGCCGTCTTTACGGAAGCAACGATTACATCGCCGATGTTACCGGTTCTTCTGAAGGAACCGCCCAGTACTCTGATACACATAAGCTCTTTGGCACCGGAGTTATCGGCAACCTTAAGTCTTGTCTGCGGTTGTATCATAATTTAAATTCTCCTTATTTCGTTATGAAGCCGTACCGGGAAAGGTTATCCCGATTCTATTTACAGGAACCGTTCCCCGGACTGTGCCGATCGGATTACTTCGCCTTTTCGATGATTTCGGCGACTCTCCAGTTTTTGTCCTTGCTGAGCTTTCTGGTCTCTACGATTCTGACCTTATCGCCTACCCGGCATTCGTTGGCTTCGTCGTGCGCCTTGAAACGCTTGGTGTAGGTGATGGTCTTTTTGTAAAGGGGATGCTTCTTTTTATCCGTGATGGCTACGACTACGGTCTTATCCATCTTGTCGGAAACAACGAGTCCGACTCTTTCTTTTCTGAGATTTCTTTCTTCCATGTTGCACCTCCGAACCTTAAAGTCCTCTTGCACGGATTTCCGTGTTGATTCTGGCGATGTCCTTCTTGCAGGAATTGATCAGAAGGGGGTTTTCCAGCTGACCCATTGCATGACGGAAACGAAGGTTCATAAGATCCTTCTTGAGAGCGGCAAGCTTTTCGCCCAGCTCTTCGTTCGTTAAATTTCTGACGTCTTGTGCTTTCATGCTTCTTCTCCGTTATCTGCGGCAACCGTTTCGGCTGCAGCTTCTTTTTCCTTCACGACAAACTTGCATTTGATGGGCAGTTTGTGCATTGCAAGACGCATAGCTTCTCTTGCGTCCGCTTCGGCAACGCCGGACATTTCAAAAAGGACTCTGCCGGGCTTGACTACCGCTACCCAGTATTCTACGGAACCCTTACCGGAACCCATACGGGTATCTGCGGGCTTCTTGGTGATGGGCTTGTGCGGGAAAATGTCGATCCAGACTTTACCGCCACGCTTGGTGAATCTGGTCATGGCGATACGGGCTGCTTCGATCTGGTTGGACTTGATCCATGCGCATTCTTCCGCAACGAGTGCGAAATCGCCGTAAGCGATCTTGTTTCCCTTATGTGCGGCACCGGTCATGCGACCTCTGTGTACTCTTCTTCTCTTTACTCTCTTGGGCATCAACATAATTATGCTTCTCCTCCTTTCTTACCAAGGATTTCACCCTTATAGATCCAGCACTTTACGCCGATAACGCCGAACGTAGTATGTGCCTCGGCGAAGCCGTAGTCGATGTCTGCGCGGAGGGTCTGCAGAGGAATGGAGCCGTCGTGGTACTGTTCCGTACCGGCGATTTCTCTGCCGTCGAGACGGCCGCTGACCATAATCTTGACGCCCTTGACGCCCGTTCTCATAACGCGGCCGATCGCCTGCTTGACTGCGCGGCGGTAAGCCATACGCTTTTCGAGTGCCTGCGCAACGGATTCGGCTACGAGCTGGGAATCTGCGTCTACCTTTTTGACTTCGCTTACGGAAACTCTGACTTCCGTTTTGATGAGCTTTTTGAGTTCGTTTTTCAGCTGTTCTACGCCTGCGCCCTGCTTACCGATGAGCATACCGGGTCTGCCGGTGTGGATGTTGATGAAAATTTTACCTGCGCCTCTTTCGATGGTAATCTTGCTGATACCGTCGGCGTAGTGCTTTTTCTTGATGAAGGTACGAATCGTGTTATCTTCTTTGAGGAATTTGCCGAACGATCTCTTGTTGGCATACCAGGTGGTATCCCAAGGCTTGATAACGCCGACTCTTAATCCGTTCGGATTTACTTTCTGTCCCATATTCCGATATCTCCTTAAATATTCTTCACATCAAGGATAACCGTGATGTGGCAAGATCTCTTGAGGATTGCGTGGCCGCGTCCCTTAGAAACGGGCTGCATTCTCTTGAGGTGAGGACCCTGATCCGCATACGCTTCCGCAACGATGAGGTCGTTTCTGTCCATCTGCTTGTTGTGTTCGGCATTGGCAGCTGCGGAAAGGAGGACCTTTCTGACTTCGGCCGCGCCGCCCTTCGTGGTGTAGAGCAGGATAGCGGCAGCTTCTTCCACGCTCTTACCGCGGATAAGAGCCAGAACCGTTCTTACCTTATAAGGGCTGATACGGATATATTTTGCGGTAGCGTAAGGACGCTTATCTGCGTGTGCAGCGATTCTTTCCTGTTTTTTATTCATATTTCCAGCCATTTTGGATACGCCTCCTTACTTTCTCGTCGTTTTGGCGTTGGCGGCGTGACCCTTGAACGTTCTCGTGGGTGCAAACTCGCCGAGCTTGTGTCCGACCATATCTTCGGTGATATATACGGGAACGTGCTTTCTGCCGTCGTATACGCTGATCGTGTGTCCGACCATATCGGGGAAGATCGTGGAAGATCTGGACCACGTCTTGACAGGGTTCTTCGTGTTGGAGGCATTCATCTGCTGAATACGAGCCATCAACTTTTCTTCGACATAAGGACCTTTTTTCAAACTTCTTGACATAATCGGTTCTCCTTAATTAATTCTCTTGATAATCAGCTTGGTAGAAGCCTTCTTCTTGTTTCTCGTCTTCTTGCCGAGAGCGGGCTTGCCCCAAGGAGTCATAGGTCCTGCGTGACCTACGGGCGACTTGCCTTCACCACCGCCGTGCGGGTGATCGTTCGGGTTCATAACGCTACCGCGAACGGTAGGTCTTACGCCGAGGTATCTGGTTTTACCGGCTTTACCGAGGTGTACGATTTCGTGTTCTACGTTGCCCACCTGGCCGATCGTTGCCTTGCAGCCGAGGAGAATGTATCTCATTTCGCCGCTGGGCATACGGATGATTGCATACTTGCCTTCCTTTGCCATGATCTGCGCTGCGATACCTGCGGAACGGGCAACCTGTCCGCCCTTGCCGGGGAACATTTCGATGTTGTGTACCATGGTACCGACGGGGATGTTTTCAAGGGGCAGTGCGTTACCGACCTTGATGTCGGCAGAAGGGCCGCTGACTACGGTGTCGCCCGTGTTCAGACCGATGGGCGCGAGGATATATCTCTTTTCGCCGTCGGCATAGGCAAGAAGTGCGATTCTTGCGGAACGGTTGGGATCGTACTGGATAGCTACGACCTTTGCGGGGACGTTGTCCTTATCTCTCTTGAAGTCGATGATACGGTACTTTCTTCTGTTACCGCCGCCGATGTGTCTGACGGTAATCTTACCTGCGTTGTTTCTGCCGCCCGACTTTCTCTGATCTTCGAGGAGGGATCTTTCGGGTTTCTGGCTTCCTGCAAGGTCTGCGTAATCGGAAACCGTCATAAAACGGTGACCGTCGGAAGTCGGCTTATATCTCTTTAACATAATGGAATCTCCTTTTGCAGGACCGCTTCTTTCCGTGCGGTCCTATACTTAAAATCTCGCGATTGCTTAAAATTCCGCGATGCGATTAGTTCAGGGACTCGAAGAATTCGATGCCCTTGCTGTCTGCGGCAAGCTGCACGTAAGCCTTTTTGTAAGCGGGGGTGTAGCCTTCGTTTCTGCCCATTCTCTTGAGCTTGCCGTGGCAATTTACGGTGTTCACTTTGGCAACCTTTACGTTGAAAAGCTCTTCGATAGCCTGCTTGATTTCGATCTTGTTGGCAGTCTTTGCAACGATGAACACGTACTTCTTGTTTTCGATTTTCTCGTTCGCCTTTTCGGAGCTAACGGGTCTGATGATGATATCTGCAGCAACCATTACGCCTTGTAAACCTCCTGGAGTTTTTCAACCGCCGCCTTGGTGAGTACCACCTTTGCGTTGGCAACGATTTCGTAGGTGTTGATTTCTTCTACGGGAGCCGTTTCCAGACCGGGGATGTTTCTTGCAGCCAGAATAACGTCGGTATCCTGATTGTCCATCAGCACGAGAGCCGTCTTATCGAGGCCGAGCGCCTTTTGGAAAGCAACCATTTCCTTGGTTTTGGGAGCGGAAACCGTCAGGCTTTCCACAACGAGCAATTCGCCGTCTGCAAGTTTTTGGGAAAGAGCGGAAGCCAGAGCCGCGCGCTTTGCGGTCTTGTTCATCTTCTTGGAGAAGTCTCTGGACTTGGGCGCGAATACTACGCCGCCCTTGATCCACTGCGGAGCGCGGATGGAACCCTGACGGGCGTTAGCGGTTCCCTTCTGTCTCCAAGGTTTTCTGCCGCCGCCGCGAACTTCCGTTCTGGTGAGCGTGCTCTTCGTTCCCTGTCTCTGGTTCGCAAGATACGTTACGACTGCCTGATGTACGAGGGGTTCATTGTATTCTGCACCGAAAAGGTTTTCCGCAAGCGTCATTTCGCCTGCTTCGGTGCCGTCCATTTTCAAAACTTTAACTACCGGCATAATAATTCTCCTTACGCTTTAACGCTGTTGCTGAGGACAACGATGCTGCCGTCAGGTCCGGGGATAGAGCCTTTTACAAGGATGTAATTGCTTTCGGCGTCTACTCTTACGACTTCCAGGTTCTGGATCGTTACCGTTTCCACACCGTACTGTCCGGGCATATGCTTATTTTTGAATACTCTCGAAGGGCTGGAGTTTGCACCCATGGAACCTACTTCTCTGTGTACGGGGCCTACGCCGTGCGTTTCCTTGAGTCTGTGCTGATTCCATCTTTTGATAACGCCGGAGAATCCGTGACCCTTGCTGGTACCCTGTACGTCTACTCTGTCGCCTGCGGCAAAGACGTCTGCTTTGAGTTCGGTACCTACGGTATAGGTTTCGGCATTTTCCACTCTGACTTCCTTGAGGACTTTCTGCGGCTTGATGCCGGTCTTCTTGAAGAGGCCGAGTTCGGGCTTATTGAGCTCCTTTTCTTCTACTTCGATAAAACCGAGCTTCAAAGCGGCGTAGCCGTCCTTTTCCACGGTTTTAACTTGTACTACGGGGCAGGGACCTGCCTCTACTACGGTTACGGGAATCATTTTCCCGTCTGCTGCAAAGACGTGTGTCATACCGACTTTGCGGCCGATGATCGCTTTATTCATAATAAAGATCACTCCATAAAATTTATTTCACGATACCGCCTGGCAGTATCGGGATTGGCTTGATTGAGATGTTTGGCTTATACCTTAGATCATCTTGACCTGAATGTCGATGCCGGCGGGGATGTGAATGCCGTCCAGAAGACCGACGTTGGTCGTGTAGATGTCGATGATGCGCTTATAGGTTCTCTGTTCGAACTGTTCGCGGGAATCCTTGTCCTTGTGGGGGGAACGCAAAATCGTTACGATTTCCTTTTCGGTAGGAAGGGGAATGGGACCGCTGATCTTTGCGCCGGAAGACTTCATCGTTTCCACGATCTTGGTTGCTGCCTGATCCACGAGGTTGTGGTCGTAAGCGGCGATCTTGATTCTGATTTTCTGTGCCATTGTGTGTTGCTCCTTGACTTCTTTTTTATACTAACTTTCTACATCGCAAATCTCCGCAGTACCGAAAGCCGAAATAAAGAGATTCACGAATCCGCTATCGCATGAAGGTATCTGGGATTTGACGCGTTTTGAGTCTACCTTTCAAATCAACTTATCCGTGCGTATCGGGTTCGTCCACTAAAAAAACACGCAGACGTTCGCTCGTGTTTTCAGCGAAGCACCGGTTAGTCGCTCTCCTCGGGGGAGAACAGTTGTCAGCATAAATTATCTGTCGGATCGGCTTCTGACCCGAATTTGCAGTAACTTTACGCCTCATTCCATACGCACTCATTATCATGCACGATAGATTATAGCAAGCGCAAAAAACTTTGTCAACCGTTCGCAGGCGGTTTTTGAAAATAATTGTGAAAATTAGGTGAAATTTTTCAAGAGCAGTCATAATCGGGGGAAGGGAGTCGGAGTACGGGTGGAGAGGAGACGAGCATAGTTGTACCCGCCCGGAAAACTCCGTCCGAGTCGGGATCGGAGAGACGGGGAAAGGTCAGAGCGCAAGGTCGGGTTAACGTTTTTTCGGGGGCGGACGGGCAAGGTCGGGTTACCGATTTTTTCGGGGTGGGCGGGCAAGGTCGGTTTACCGATTTTTTTTCGGGGTAGACGGGCAAGGTCGGGTTACCGCTTTTTTCGGGGTAGACGGGCAAGGTCGGGTTACCGTTTTTTCGGGGCGGACGGGCAAGGTCGGGTTACCGATTTTTTCGGGGTGGGCGGGCAAGGTTGAGTTACCGTTTTTTCGGGGTGGGCAGGCAAGGTCGGGTTACCGTTTTTTTCGGGGCGGGTGGGCAAGGTTGGGTTACCGATTTTTTTCGGGGTAGACGGGCAAGGTCGGGTTACCGATTTTTTTCGGGGTAG
>CAMAGA010000086.1 GCA_945833955.1 uncultured Clostridia bacterium | reverse complement strand
ATCATGTTCTTTACATAGTCAGCGTGGCCCGGGCAGTCTACGTGTGCGTAGTGTCTGTTAGCGGTCTGGTATTCAACGTGTGCGGTGTTGATTGTGATACCACGAGCTCTCTCTTCGGGAGCCTTATCGATCTGATCGTATCTCATTCTTTCAGCCTGACCGTTGCGAGCAAGGGTCATAGTGATAGCTGCAGTCAGAGTGGTCTTACCATGGTCTACGTGGCCGATAGTACCTACGTTGACATGGGGCTTGCTGTTGTCGTACTTTGCTTTTGCCATGTTAGTTTCCTCCAAATGGTCTTTAAAATTTTATATTTTTTGATAACTTGGTATCGGGGAACACCCCGACTATTCAGCTATCTATCATGACGATATGATGAAAGCTGATTTTTGCTTTCGCAATACCATTATAACTGAAAATTCAAAGAATATCAATCCTTTTTAACCGGTTTTCCAAAAAAATTTTGAAAGATATTGCGAAAAGCAAGCTTTTTTGATCTATATTACTTCTTTTTACCGATGATTTCCTGTGCGATGTTCTTGGGAACTTCCGCATAGTGGTCGAACTGCATGGTGAACTGACCGCGACCCTGCGTCATCGTACGAAGGTCGGTTGCATAACCGAACATCATTGCAAGAGGGATTTCTGCGTCAATGACCTTTGCGCCGGCTCTTTCGTCGGAAGAAAGGATCGTACCGCGACGGCTGGATACGTTACCCATAACGGTACCGTAGTAGTCTTCGGGGGTTACGACTTCTACCTTCATGACGGGTTCCAGAATAACGGCGTTCGCTCTTTCCATACCGTCTTTGAATGCAAGGGAGCCTGCAACTTTGAAGGCGTTTTCGGAAGAGTCGACTTCGTGGAAGGAACCGTCGTATACCTGCACCTTGAAGTCTACCATTTCGTAGCCTGCAAGGTAACCGTTTTTAGCCGCTTCCTGAATACCCTTGTCGATTGCGGGGATATATTCCTTGGGAATAGAACCGCCGACGGTGATATCTTCGAATGCATAGCCCTTGCCGGGTTCCTGCGGGATGAGGTGGATCTTACAATGACCGTACTGACCTTTACCACCGGACTGACGCTTGAACAAACCTTCTGCGTCGACAGCCTTTCTGAACGTTTCACGATATGCAACCTGCGGAGCGCCGACGGTAGCTTCTACCTTGAATTCACGGAGAAGTCTGTCTACGATGATGTCGAGGTGCAATTCGCCCATACCAGCAATAATCGTCTGACCGGTTTCCTGATCGGTGTAGGTCTTGAAGGTCGGGTCTTCTTCTGCAAGCTTGATAAGAGCCTGCGTCATCTTATCCTGACCTGCCTTGGTCTTGGGTTCGAGGGAAAGCTGGATAACGGGTTCGGGGAATTCCATCTGTTCCAGAACGATGGGATGATCTTCATCGCAAAGCGTATCGCCCGTACCGGTATCTCTCAGACCGATGATTGCGCAGATATCGCCGGAGTAGATGGTGTCGATTTCCTTTCTTTCGTTTGCGTGCATCTGTACGAGACGACCTACACGTTCCTTTTTATCTTTGGTGGAGTTATATACGTAAGAACCGGAGTTCAATACGCCGGAGTAAGCGCGGAAGTATGCGAGACGACCAACGAAGGGGTCGGTTGCGATCTTGAATGCGAGACCTGCGAAAGGTTCGTCATCCGCCGTTCTTCTGATTTCGGTTTCTTTCGTTTCGGGATTGATACCTTCTACGTGTGCAATGTCTACGGGGCTGGGAAGGTAGTCAACGACTGCGTTCAGAAGCATCTGAACACCCTTGTTCTTATAGGAAGAGCCGCAAAGAACGGGAACGACCTTCATATCGATACACTGCTGACGGAGACCTACTCTGATATCTTCCGGAGAAAGGTCGCCTTCTTCAAAGTATTTTTCCATGAGTTCGTCGCTGGCTTCCGCAGCAGCTTCTACGACTGCGATGTGCGCTTCCTGCGCTCTTTCCAGCAAATCTACAGGAATTTTGTCTTCATGGAAAATCTTACCGTCTTCGGAGTCATAGATTTCCGCAACCATTTCTACGAGGTCAACGATACCGCTGAACGTATCTTCTTTACCGATCGGAAGTTCGATAGGAAGTGCGTTTGCGCCGAGTCTTTCACGCATCATGTTTACGGCACGGTCGAAGTTTGCACCGTTGATATCCATCTTGTTGACGTATGCGATACGGGGAACCTTATACTTATCCGCCTGTCTCCAAACGGTTTCGGACTGGGGTTCTACGCCGCCCTTTGCGCAGAACGTTGCAACCGCACCGTCCAATACGCGGAGGGAACGTTCCACTTCTACGGTGAAGTCAACGTGGCCCGGGGTGTCGATGAGGTTGATACGGCATTCTTCGCTCTTAGGCTGACCGCTTCTCGTCCAATGGCAGGTGGTAGCGGCGGAAGTAATGGTAATACCTCTTTCCTGTTCCTGTACCATCCAGTCCATGGTTGCGCCGCCGTCGTGAACTTCGCCGATCTTGTGGTTGATACCGGTATAGTAAAGGATACGTTCGCTCGTAGTCGTTTTACCGGCGTCGATGTGCGCCATAATACCGATGTTTCTGGTGTGTTTCAGATCATACTCTCTTCCCATAACGATACCTCAATTAAAATTTAAAATGTGCGAATGCCTTGTTGGCTTCTGCCATTCTATGCATATCTTCTTTCTTTTTGAAAGCGCCGCCGGTGCTGTTGTATGCGTCCATCAGTTCAGCCGCAAGCTTCTTTTCGGTTTCTCTTTCCGATCTCTTGCGGGTGCAAAGAACGATCCAACGGATTGCGAGCGTCTGGCGTCTTTCAGGTCTGATTTCCATAGGTACCTGATAGTTTGCACCACCCACACGTCTTGCCTTTACTTCCAAAACGGGCATAACGTTATTGAGTGCCTGCATGAATACGTCTAACGGCTCCTGATTCATCTTTTCTTTAATAATATCGAAAGCACCGTATACGATGCTCTGTGCGGTTCCCTTTTTGCCGTCCAACATGATCTGGTTAATCAGCTTGGTTACGATCTTGTTGCCATAGACGGGATCGGGAAGGACGTCTCTTTTAGGGACATTACCTCTTCTGGGCATGGTTAGATTCCTCCTTTTGAATTTTTTTGCGGAGCATTCCGCGATTTTTAAGGGCTTGTACCCTTTTAGTACGGCTATTGCTTGCTCTTTCGAGTAGCAAACCTTCTGCATCGGTCGGATGCATACTGCCTACTTTATCGGGCGAATATATTCCGGATAAAATAGGATTGATTCCATCTTTTACAAAACTGCAAAAGACGCTTTTGGGTAACGCCTGGTAACTTCGGTAAAAAAAGGATTACTTACCTTTTTTTGCGCCGTACTTACTTCTTGCCTGCTTACGCTTTGCAACGCCTGCAGTATCGAGTGCGCCACGGATGATGTGGTAACGAACGCCGGGGAGATCCTTGACTCTTCCGCCACGGATGAGTACGGAGCTGTGTTCCTGCAAATTGTGACCTTCGCCGGGAATGTAAACCGTACCTTCCTGCTTGTTAGCCAAACGAACTCTTGCGATCTTTCTCATTGCAGAGTTAGGCTTCTTAGGGGTCGTCGTGGAAACGGAAAGGCATACGCCTCTCTTCTGCGGGCAACGGTCCATAATGGGAGACTTAGACTTATAAGTAATCTTTTCTCTGCCATGTTTGATCAACTGATTGATTGTGGGCATGGGTGTTCCTCCTTTATTATTTTAGAATATATTCCGTGAACTGCCCTTAAAACAATTCAAAGAAAGCAATTTCAACAGCAATACGCGGCAACTTGTCCGCAATAAAAAACAGCCGAAAGCGACTGTTTTCGGGCATAATTCGCCGTTCCCGCATTGCCTCAATTATTTTAACAAAAACGGAATGCCTTGTCAAACGATTTTATCTGAAAAACGTAAAAAATTTTACCCATCCGCACGGGATTTTTTTCCACCCGTCCGCACTCTGCGCTTCTGTTCCCGATACCCGTAGGAAAAGACGGGTTTTACCGTCCGCCCCGTTAAAGTCGTACCCGTCGGCTCCGCGCAAAAACACACCCCGGGCGCGCAGACTGCTATATGGTATCCGTACATATACGCAATCGCCCGGGCGAGCACTTCCGTCATTTCGTCCGTATGCCAGAGCATGGCGCAAACGACGTCGCAACCGGCGTCCGCAAAATACTGCAAGAGCCCCGGGGCGAGCATATCCCCCGCAACCGCTATCCCGATTTTGCCGTGCGGCGTATCCAACGTCTGCGGCAACGTTCCCCCGGCAAAACCGTCCTTGCCGTCCGCATACACCTCATCCGCAATCGTAACCAGCTTTCCCTTTTGCGCCACCACGGCGGAACGGCGCCGCACGGCGCCGAGCACGGTAACCGCCCCGAATACGACGCTGCACGCCGCCGAATATTTTGCCGCAAGGCACAACTTGCTCATATTCGCGCGCTCCCTTTCGTAAGAAACCTCGCCTAAAAAGTCGGGCGCAATGAAAACGGCGTCCGTTTCCTCCGCTATATCCGTAAGTTTTCCGTCCGTTACAAAAGAAATAACCATAGTCCATTATATGCAGAAAAAAAGAACGCCGTGCCCGAACGGAAAAGAGCGCCGTGCCCGATGCGCCCGCTGCAAATTTCCGCCATGAAAATGCGGGGAATCCGTTGCAATCGGAAGGAAAAAGAGATATAATAGAAGCAAATCCAACAAGGAGGCAACTCTATGCCCTACATCGACTTAAAAACCACCGCCGCTTTGACGGAACCGCAGAAGCTTGCCGTAAAAACCAGACTCGGCAAAGCCGTTTCCTTACTGAAAAAGCCCGAATCCTACCTGATGATCGGTTTTGCCAAAGAGGGATACGATCTGTTTTTTGCAGGCAACCGCCTGGAAAACGGCGCGTACGTTTCCGTAAGCCTTTACGGCAAACTGAACGCCGCAGATACCAACCGCATGACTGCGGAGATTTGCAAAATTTTAAAAGAGGAACTTGCCATTCCTTCCGACGCGGTATACGTTACCTACCACGGCGTAGATAACTGGGGTTTTGACGGATCCAACTTCTGATTGTACCATGGACGAACGCACTTTGGAAAATCCCGATCGGATTTTAGCCTTCGCTCTCGACATGGGTACGAAGATTCTGGCGTGCGGCGGCGAAACCCGCAGGGCGGAAGATACCCTGACCCGCATATGCAAGGCATACGGCGCAAGCTCCGTAGATACCGCCGCCGTCAATTCCCTCTTTACCGCCACCATTCGGATAGGCGGCAACTATTACACGCAGACCCGGCGCATAGAATTCGGCAGAAATAACTTTTACCGACTGGAAGAACTGAACGCGCTTTCCCGAAAAGTCTGCGCCGAGCCGATTCCGCTCGATTCGGCAACGGCGAAAATGGATAATATCGGCAAATCCTATCCCTATGGCAAACTGTTCGTGTATATCGGCGCAATCATAGCCACGAGCAGTTCTTCCGTATTCTTCGGCGGCAGCATATTGGACGGCTTAGCCGCCGCCGTCATCGGGCTGATGGTTGCCTTTTTCGATCTGCACAAGATACGGAATTTAAATCCGCTCGTAAACACGTTGCTTTTATCTCTGGGCAGCGGGCTTGCCGCAACCCTGCTTTTAAAAATGGGAATCGGGCAGAATACGGACAAGGTATTTATCGGCATCATCATGATGCTCATTCCCGGGCTTGCCACCGTAAACGCCATAAGGGATCTGCTCGGCGGCGACCTGATGACGGGGCTCTTCCGCCTTTTGCAGGCCCTGATTACGGCAACCGCCATTGCCTACGGGTTTGCGCTTGCCGTGCGATTCGGCGGAGAGGCCTCCCAAGGTCTGCCCGCCTATGACCCTTGGATCACGCCCATTTTCTCTTCTTTGACGCTCACTACCGGTTTTGCGCTTCTGTTCCGAGCCAAGCGCAAGCGTCTGCCCGTCATTTTACCGGGGAGCCTCATTACGATCGTCATCTATCTTTTACTGCGCAACGCCACGCACAACGAATTTATTTCGACTATGGCGGCAACTACGTTCATGACCATGTATGCGGAAGTGGCGGCGCGCCTCTGTAAAGCCCCCGTGACCGTTCTGCTCATTCTGGGCATCATCGCCCTCGTACCCGGCGGTTCGCTCTATTACACCATGACGGCGCTCGTCCGCGGCGACTACGCCGCATTCCAATCCTACGGCTCCGCCACCGTGGAAGCGGTGCTCGGCATCTCCATCGGCGTCATCATCGTATCGGTTGTAACCATTATATTTTTTCAGGTATTGCGATATATTCAAAAGAAATCGCATTCCCGAAAAGTCGGGTAAAGCCCGTCGGGTTCTGCCCGGCATCGGGCGTTCCGAAAAGGTTGCTTTTCCGTCGCCCCCAAAAGTCGGATGAGCGCAACGCTCTGCGAAATCGGGCAGTTTGAAAAATGCTTACAGGAACACTCTTTTTTACTATATCTCCTTTGTCCGTTTTCGGATATATCCGAAAACGGACAAAAAACGACTTCCATTCAAAGGCGGCTTGCGAAAATTTTCGCAAGCCGCCTCTTTTTGGATTATGTATCCGTTTTTATTCCTTTTTATC
>CAMAGA010000085.1 GCA_945833955.1 uncultured Clostridia bacterium | reverse complement strand
GATTCTGGTACAGGGGACTTGTCCGCTTAAAATCTCTTTAAGCGTATATTTTGCGTTGGCGATATAGACCAGAGTGCCGTTTGCGGCGGCGTCCTTGATATATTCGAGTTTGGCTTTTGCGCCGTTTGCGCCCTTACGGGATGCGCCTTCGCAGTACTTTTTATAGCCTTCGATCTGTTCCAGAAGTTCCAGATCGTTTTTACCGGAAATTTTTTCAATCAGCGTTTGAGGGTTCGTCGGGTCCGCATAGATGCCGTCTACGCCCGTCAGAATGACGAGTCTTTTCGAGCGGACGAGGAGTGCGATCTGGGCGGCGGTTTCGTCGTTGTCCACGCATTCGTGCACCTTTGCCATGCTCCTGGCGAGTGCGGCGATTTCCATTCTGCGGTTTTCTTCCGAGGAAATAGCGTCGTTATAGTTAATAATGGGAATTGCCTTTTGCGAAATGCAGCGGAAGAGCAGGTTTCTAAGGTGTGCGCTTTTTGCGGGGTCGTTGAAGTGCTGATGTTCCACGAGCACCTGCCGAACGGAATATTCCGGGCGAATGAACTGCCGATACGTCTGCATTAAAATCGCCTGACCCTGTGCGGCGTAGTCGGTTTTGGCTTCCTCGCCGTCGGGCAGTTCCGCACCGCCGTTGCGCTGCATATAGTCGAGTCTGCCGATTTCCGTTGCGCCGCTGGAAATCCAGATATAGCCGGGTTTGAGTTCGGATGAGAGCCGAGCCACCCGAGTGTAGTCTATCATGTTGTCTTTTTTGTCTATCAGTGCCATCGAACCGATCTTGCCGACCAGTTCCACATCGAAATTCATAAGTAACTTAGTAACCTTCCTTTTGATTGTTTTGTTATTTGCGCACGGGGGATTGCCGCCGTGCGGCAAGTATAAAAATTTCTCTTTTCGCCATACTGCTGAATAATACGCCGACTTTGGCGAAAAGGAGTTCTTTTGATGACGAAGATAAAAAAACCGTTTTACCGTTGCGCCCTTGCCTTATGCGTGGGCATGACGTTCTTTTTATCGCTCGCTTTGTTCTGCGGTTGCGATAGCGGCAGCATTCCGGGGAGTCTTTTCGATATTTCCCACCCCTACACGGGCGTATACCGCTGTGAATACGTGAAACTGGGGGACGAAAACCTGCTCGACCAGTTCGACTATATCACCCTCGAATTGAAGGGCGACGGGCTGTATAAGCTGTCCTTCCGTCAAAAAGACGGCGTGAAGGGCGCCTATCGGGGACATTATCACTTAGATACGGAAAATAACCTCTTTACAATCCACGAAAAGATCTTCGGCAAGCACATCGAAAAATCCTTCCGTATCGAGAACGGCGCAATCGATATCACCGTCCTGTACGGCGATCGGGAATTTGCGGTACGGTTTGTAATGAGTTAGCATTCAGTTCGGAAACAGGCGGCTTACGATGGAAAAATCTTTCTCTTCCCAAGGTTTATCGCCCGTATTGCCCAAGGCGACGTTTTTGACCGAGCCGTGATAGTCGCTGCCGCCGCTGCGCAAGAGTCCGTATTCTTCCGTGGCACGAACCAGACAGTCTATCTGCGGCTCCGTATAGATGCCGTAATAGCATTCGAGTCCGTCTATGCCGAGCGGCAGGACCTTTGCCAGCAATTCCCGAAAGTACGATTCCGACTTCTTGGGTTCGCCGTCTCCGCCGAGCGGATGCGCCCACACGGCAATGCCGCCTGCGGCGTGAATGGCTTGCACGGCTTGCGACACTTCCAGCTTGAGTCGGGGCGTTTCCACTTGCAGATACTCGCAGCCGTCGTCCACGTCTTTGGCGATGCCTCGCTTTACGAGCTCCATGGCAATATGCGGTTTGCCGACCGTGGGATTGGCAAGCAGAGCGGCTTCCGTCTCCTTGCCGAAGTCTATGCCCTTTGTTTCCTTTAACCAGTTCAGGCGGATCACGGCGTTATTGCGGCGGAAACGGATGCCCTCTTCGATCGTCTCCCGGAATAAGGCGTTCGACGGGTCAAAATCATAGCCTAAAATATGGTATTTTTCCGCTTCGTGTTTGCAGGAAAATTCGATGCCGAGCGTAAACCGAAGGGGCGTGTTCCTTACCAGCTTCTGCATGGCGAGAGCCCCTTCTATCGTATCGTGATCGGTTACGGAAAAGGTATCTATCCCTGCTTTCCGCACGTTTTGCAAAAGCTGTTCCAAAGTGTCCGTTCCGTCCGAAGCGACGGAGTGCATATGCAAATCAATCATAATCTCATTCCCTTTTTCAGTGCATTCCTATTATATCCATTCCCGATCGGAAAGTCAACCGAAACGAACGGATGATTTATGATTCTACATACAAGTTATGAAAGATCTGTTTTATCGTTTTATCAAGCGCACGGCGGATATTTTTGCCGCCGTCCTCGCTTTTTTGTTGTTTTGGTGGGTATTCATCGTCATTGCCGTTGCCGTCAAACGGGAGGACGGCGGAAAAGTCTTTTTTGCGCACAAGCGGGTAGGACTGCACGGCAAGGAAATCTACATCTATAAATTCCGCACTATGCGTGAAAATGCGCCGCCGCCCGAAATGATATTTACGCCCGAACAGCTCGCCGTCTACCGCACCGAATACAAGGTGGACGACGATCCGCGCATCACGAAAACGGGCAAATTTTTAAGAAAGACCAGTCTGGACGAGTTGCCGCAGCTATGGAACGTTCTCAAGGGGGATATGAGCCTCGTAGGGCCGAGGCCGCTCGTGCGTTCGGAACTGGACGAACACTACGGAAAGGACGCCGCCGTTCTGACTTCCGTACGCCCCGGTCTGACGGGGTACTGGCAGGCTTACGCGCGCAACGACGTCGGTTATGCGGACGGGAAACGCCGGCAGATGGAGCTTTGGTACGTTACCAATCGCTCCCTGTGGACGGATATCAAAATATTCGGCAAGACCATCGGCAGAGTCCTTTCGGGCAAGGGTGCAAAGTAAGTTTTCGGACGGAGAAGGCGCAAAGTAATTATCCGAAAGGAGCTTCGTTCGGCGTGGCGGTTCCCGTGTGCGGCGGCAGTTCAAAAGTATGCCATCGCCGCATTGCGGAAACGAATTGCCGAAAAAAAAGGGAACGCCGTGCTTTTTACAGCGTTCCCTTTCTATTTCTATTCTATACAATCTATTCCGCTTTGCTGCAATACGTTTGCGAGCGTAATTCCGTCCAGATAGGCATAGATGACCTTTTCCAATCCCTGCCAGACAGGCAACGTAATGCATTCCGCCTTTCTCGGGCATTCGGGAGCCCCCTCCGACAGACACGCCACCGGTGCGATATCGCCTTCCGCAACGCGCAGAATTTCTCCGACGGTATAATCTTCCGGATTCTTCTTCAGGCGATAACCGCCCATTGCGCCTCGGGAAGTGATCAATAATTCCGAACGGGTCAGAAGCGAAACCACCTGCTCTAAATATTTGACCGAAATTTCCTGCCTTGCCGAAATATCCCGCAGTGAGACGTTGCCCTCTTTCTGGTGAATGGCTATATCCGCCATGGTACGCAGAGCATAGCGACCTTTTGTTGAAATTTTCATTTTTCTTTTTCTCCGTTTTTCGCCGTTTCCACGCCAAAGCGGAAAACAGGCGCGCCTCAATCGGCAAAGAGCGCAGTGGAAAGATATCTGTCGCCCGTATCGGGTAAAACGACCACGATCATCTTGCCTTCGTTTTCCGGGCGCATGGCAAGTTGTTTTGCCGCCCAGACTGCCGCGCCGGAAGAAATGCCGACCAGGAAGCCTTCGCTCCTGCCGATTTCTTTCCCCGTTGCAAAAGCCGCCTCGTTGGGAACGGCGATGATTTCATCGTAAATTCCGGTATTCAGAACTTGCGGCACGAACCCTGCGCCGATGCCCTGAATTTTATGTGCGCCGCTCTTTCCCTGCGACAGTACGGGGGAAGTCTCCGGTTCCACCGCCACGACTTTCACGTTCGGATTCTGCTCCTTGAGATATTTACCCACACCGGAAATGGTACCGCCCGTACCTACACCGGCAACCAGAATATCCACTTTGCCTTCCGTATCGCGCCAGATTTCGGGACCCGTCGTGGCATAGTGCACCGCCGGGTTGGCAGGATTCACGAATTGTCCGGGGATAAAGCTGTTCTCTATTTCTCTATGTAATTGTTCCGCTTTCTCGATTGCGCCCTTCATGCCCTTGGCGCCCTCCGTCAGCACGATCTCCGCCCCGTACGCCTTCATAAGCGTTCTGCGCTCTACACTCATTGTCTCCGGCATGGTAAGGATGAGTCTGTAGCCTCTTGCCGTTGCTACGCTCGCAAGACCGATACCCGTATTACCGCTGGTCGGTTCGATCAATACGGTGTCCCGATTGATTAAGCCGCGCGCTTCCGCATCATTCAGCATAGCCAAAGCGATTCTGTCCTTTACGCTCCCCGCAGGATTGAAATATTCGAGCTTACCTACGATTCTCGCCTTTAATCCGTTCGCCTTTTCTATATTCGTCAATTCTACGAGCGGCGTATTGCCTATCAATTCCGTTACTTTTTGATGTATCATGATCTTATACTCCTTTCAAAAATAAATCCTACCTATTTGGTATGATTATAATATAGCAAACAGGTAGGATATATGTCAAGTGTTTTTTGGTATAATTTTTAAATTTTTCTAAAATTTAGCCGATGCGGCGGCAGAACGGATGATAGTCTAAAATACGGTCGATTTCGGCGATGACTTCATCGGTCAGAACGACGTCGCAAGCACGGATGTTCATATAGAGCTGTTCCGGACGGCTTGCACCCGTGATGACGGAAGAAATCTGCTTTTTGCGCAAAATCCACGCCAGGGCGAGTACGGAAAGGGAAACGCCTAAATCGGAAGCAATGGGAATGAGCTTTTCCACTTTATCCAGATTGCTTTCCGTAAGCAGGTTATTGATTTGCCTGTCCGCTTGCCACGTTGCCCGGCTCCCTGCGGGCAAAGGTTGCCCTTTGCGGTATTTCCCGGTCAGCAGTCCCTGCGCGAGCGGAGAAAAAGGCGTAATACCCAGACCGTTCTTTTCCGCAATGCCGATAATTTCATCTTCGATGTATCTGTCCATCATATTATACTGCGGTTGCAATACCGCCATGGGGCGCAGGTGGTTTTCCCTGATGACTGCGCACGCTTCGGTGATTTGCACGGGAGACCATTCGGAAACGCCGTAATAGAGGATTTTCCCTGCCTGTACCATATCGGAAAGCACCTGCATCGTCTCTTCGATCGGGGTAGTCGGGTCGAAACGATGGCAGAAATACATATCTATATAGTCCATTTTCAAGTTTTTCAGGGTAGTATCGAGCTGTTCGATGATGTGCTTGCGGGAAAGCCCCCAGTCGTTTGCGCCGGGTCCCATCGGGAAAAACACTTTGGAAGATACGACGAATTCGTGTCTTGCGTGCTCGTTCAGCACCTTGCCGAAGAAGCGTTCCGCACCGCCGCCGGAATAGGCGTCGGCGCAGTCGAAAAAGTTGACGCCGTTATCGAATGCGGCGTTGACGGTCTTTCTCGCCACTTCCTCCGCATCGGAACCGGAAAGGTCGGTTACCCAACTGCCCAAAGCCACTTCGGAAACTTTCAATCCCCATTTGCCCACGTTACGATATTTCATATTGAAAACTCCTTTTCGTTTTTTCTGTTATTATACCATAAATCTCCCGACGTGACAATACCTTTTTGCAAAAAAAGATTTGTTGTCGATCGGCAGAGAAATGCAAAACCCTCTCCGCCCCGAGGACAAAAAAAATGAAATACCGCATTCTACGTTGCGATATTTCATTTATATCGTTCTGCAAAAATATCGTTGCAGGCGACCCGAGGCGGATTGCCTTTGCAATCTCCTTGCCCTCCGAAAATAAAAAACGATTTTAATGACCACGAATCCATCTGATAAAAGAAATTATTTTATAAATAATCAAGTATGTCGCTACAAAAGGTGCCACAATTAATTCCACTATAATCACAAAGATATACACGCCAACGGAATCGTAATGCTGTTCTACTCCTGCATTGATAACGAACCCTAACAGCATTATTCCGGAACAAACCATATAGTTTCCGAAAAACGTTTCATCTATCAATTCTCCTCCCATCTTTATCATGTCGGGAGAATGGTATTTTGTAACATCCCAATCCACCGCTGCCAAGTTCGATACACACGCAATCAGAAACATCATTCCAGCTATAAGCAAAAACCAACAAAGAATCGAACGGATGACTCTGAACATCACTCTACCTCCTGCGAAACCTTTCTCTCGATTTTAATGGACCAGCTTTCATCTAATCCCGTATATTTTTCTCTGTATTCGTCGATTGCATCGGAAATCTTCTGATACACTGCCTGGCAACGCTCGGATATCGTGTCGCCGTATCGATCTATATCATTCTGCAGAGCTCGCATATAGTAATCCCTTTCCCCTTCGGAACTGAAAGTTTGTTCTTTTATAACGAAATGAACGGAATAAGTAATCCGAATCACGTTGGACCATATATTCTCTTGCAGCTCTGTCCGGACTTTAAACTTGCCCTTGTCTTCGAAGTCTTTATATCTCCAGCAATAATCTTTCAGCCATCTGAAAAACTTATCTCTGCCGTCTTCACGGACAGCGGCAGCTATTATAACTCCTGTAAA
>CAMAGA010000084.1 GCA_945833955.1 uncultured Clostridia bacterium | reverse complement strand
ACGACGTTACATTCAGCATGAAAATCTCCTTTGCGTTTTATTGTAACACTTTTTTCGCAAACAGACAAGATTTTTTATGCAAATATAGGATTGTTTTTACAAAAAATATCGCCGAATAACTTTCGGCGATATTTTATATTATTTAAAAGGAGGTGGATGAACGAATTACTTTGCAAGCGTTGCCTTTGCCTTGGCTACCACGTTATCTGCCGTGAAACCGAATAAGGGGAAGAGTTTTCCGGCAGGTCCGGATGCGCCGAAGCGATCCATACCGATAATTTCGCCCTTTTCGCCTGCGTAGCGGTACCAGCTGTAGGAAGAACCTGCTTCCACGCAGACTCTTGCCTTGATTGCGGACGGCATGACGGATTCCTTATATTCCGCAGACTGCTTTTCGTATTCCTCGAAACAAGGCATAGAGATAACTCTCGCCCGAATGCCCTCTTCCGCCAGCGTTGCCTTTGCCTTGACGCACAGTTCCACTTCCGAACCGGAAGCCATTAAAAGTACGTCGGGCGTGCCTTCGCAGTCTTCCAGAACGTAACCGCCCTTCAATGCGTTCAGACCGCTGTTTGCATACTGCGGCAGGTTCTGCCTCGTCAGTACGAGTGCGGTGGGCGCAGTGCCGCTCAAAGCGGATACCCAAGCGGCAGCCGTTTCCTTGCCGTCAGCCGGGCGATAGACCTTCATGTTGGGAATGGAACGGAGCGCAATGAGCTGTTCTACGGGTTCGTGCGTAGGTCCGTCCTCCCCGACGCCGATGGAGTCGTGCGTGAGGATATACGTTACGGGGATATTCATGAGCGCGGAAAGGCGCATTGCGTGCTTGCAGTAGTCCGAGAAGATGAAGAAGGTGGAGCAATACGCCTGAATGCCGCCGTGCAGCTGCATACCGTTGGCGATTGCCGCCATGGCGTGTTCCCGGATGCCGAAGTGTACGTTTCTGCCTGCAAAGCTGTTCGGCGCAAAGTCTCCGTATTGGACGGCGTCCGTATTCTTCATGTTGGAAAGGTTGGACGGCGTGAGGTCGGCAGAACCGCCCATGAGCTGCGGAATGTACGGAGCGATGCGGTTGAGTACGATGTGGCTCGTCATACGGGTGGCGATGGGCTTATCGAAGTCGAAGAGCCCGGGGATCTGCGTCAGGTCGGGAATTTCGCCTGCCATGGACTTTTTGTATTCTGCAGCGAGTTCGGGGTAAGCCTTTTCGTATTCGGCGAACATTTCCTTCCATTCGTCTTCCGCATTTTCGCCCCAGTCGCCTGCCTGTGCGCAGTTATCGAATACGATCTGCGGTACGTCGAAGGCTTCCGTGCAGGGCCAGCCGAGCTTTTCCTTGGTCTTTTGTACGTTTTCCGCACCGAGCGGCGAACCGTGGCACTTTTCGTTGCCTTCAAGCGGGGTGCCGTAACCGATCTTCGTCTTGCAGATGATGATGGACGGCTTCTTCGTTTCCGCCTTGGCAAGGGCGATTGCAGCGCTGATGAGCTGCACGTCGTCCGGGTTAGCAACGAGGTCTACCGTCTGCACGTGCCAGTTCTGGGAAGCGAATCTTGCGGCGACGTCTTCCTTGAACGTGATGTCCGTATTGCCCTCGATGGTGATGTCGTTATCGTCGTAGAAGAGAATGAGTTTGCCCAGTTCGTGCGTGCCGGCAAAGGAGCAGGCTTCGTAGGAAATGCCTTCTTCCAGACAGCCGTCGCCGCAGAGCGCATAGGTGTAGTGATCTACGATGGGGAAGCCTTCCCGATTGTATCTTGCGGCAAGATGCGCTTCCGCTACCGCCATACCGACGGCGTTGGCGATACCCTGCCCCAAGGGGCCCGTGGTCGTTTCTACGCCGGGGACGTCGTGGTATTCGGGATGCCCGGGGCAACGGGAGCCGAGCTGACGGAAGCTCATAACGTCTTCCTTGGTCAGACCGCAACCGTAGAGGTACAGGAGCGCGTAATTGAGCATGGAACCGTGCCCTGCGGAAAGCACGAAGCGGTCCCGGTTATCCCATTTCAGATCGCGGGGGTTGAATTTGAGGTAATTCTGCCAAAGCGCATACGCCATGGGCGCACTGCCGAGGGGAAGACCGGGGTGCCCGGAATTTGCCTTCTGAATGGCTTCGATGGAAAGAATACGGATGGCGTTGATGGTGAGCTGATCCATGTCTTCTTCCGTCATAAACTGCATATCGTTAAAATCTGTCATAATCTATTTTCTCCTTTTTAGTTGTCTGTTTTCATTCTCTCGGATCGAGCAGTCTTGCCGGATCGAGATATTCGTATCGGGACAGCATTCCGTACAGCACGGCGGCAAGCTTTTTTACGCCGCCTTGCGAATTGCTCTCCATATTGATGGGCATAATCGGTTCGTGCAGGCTCATACGCACCAGAATCCAGCCGTCTCCGTTCTCTTTGCCGAAATTCATGCGGATGCCCTCGTAATTATCGGGGGAGAGCGTTACGTCCGAGCGGTGCTTGCACTCCTCTTCCAGATTCGCTATGATTTCCGCGCCGAGCTTTTTGAAGTCCGATCCGACGGGGAAACGCAGGCGGATTTCCGCCGCTTCCTTCGGTTCGGGCAGATCGGCGATGAGGGAGAGAACGTCCTTGCCTTCCTTTGCCTGCTTGGCAAGGGAAATTAAAATTCTCGTAACGAGGTAAGCACCATCGTCCAGAAAGTAGTTTTCCCTGAGTGCGGCATGACCGCTCGTTTCAATGGCGAGCGGGGAGTAAACGCCCTGCTCGTTCAATCGCTTGCTCTCGTTGATGACGTTCTTATAGCCCCGTTTGAAGCGGTGATGCACGCCGCCCTTTGCCCGGATAAACCGTGCAAGTCCGTCGCTTGTAACCGAGTCGGTAACGATGGTGCTGCCGGGACGTTCGGAAAGCAGGATTGCCGATATCAGCGCAATGAGTCGGTTGCGGTTGATTTCCTCGCCCTTGGAGTCCACTGCGCCTGCCCTGTCTACGTCCGTATCGAAGATGATGCCGAAGTCTGCGCCCGCATCCTTGACCGCACGGCACACGGACTGCATGGCGGCTTTGTTTTCCGGATTGGGAATATGGTTGGGGAAAGAACCGTCCGGTTCCAAGAACTGACTGCCTTCCGTATCGGCGCCGAGCGGTTTTAATACCTTGTCCACGTAGAATCCGCCTGCGCCGTTGCCTGCGTCCACTACGATTTTTTTGCCGAAGAGGGGTTGCTCCTCGCCCGTAGCCTTGCGCACCATGGCAACGAGGTCTGCGCTATATTTATCCATATAGCTCTCCTTGCGAACGGAGCCGTTACCCGAAAGGAATGCGCCCCCGTGGGCGATCTTTAAAATTTCGGTGATGTCGCCGCCTTCGAGCCCCCCTTCTTTGACGAAGAACTTCAAGCCGTTTTTATTGAAGGGCAGGTGCGAAGCGGTGATTTCAATAGAGGCGTCTGCTTGAAAGCTCTCGTCCTTTAGCAGCATGAACATGGACGGCGTAGAGGAAAGCCCCGTATCGATCATATGAAAGCCGCTTGCCGTAATGCCACGAGCAACGTAGCGCATCATTTGCGGTGCGGAGAGGCGGGAATCGTGCCCGACGGCAATCGTCAGATCGATTTTGCCCGTTCTTTGGGAAAGCCACACGCAGAACGCCTTTGCGATCTTTTCCACTACCTCTTCCGTCAGGTTGACGGGCTCGTCCGGTACGCCTTCCAAGGCGACGCCCCGTACGTCCGTACCGTTTTTTAAGGTCAGCCATTCTTCTAAAGTCATTTTATTATACTCCCGATAGAAAAATCCAGAATTGGGAACAAAGTTTTGCTTTGTACCATTACTATTATATAATCTTTATCCGATTATTTCAAGCATTTTTTATAAAAAATATGAAAAAGTTTTTCAAAATGTTTTGATTTCATTCCCTTTTATTGTGCATAAAAATCAAAAAAGAGACTTTCTTCCGCCTGATTCCCAAAAAAAACGGCTCGTTTCGGGAACGAACCGTTTTGCGTTATCGGCGTATAAAGGATACGATGAAGAGTGCGGCAAAAAAGAGTATGCCTGCCAGAAGACAGCCGAGCGAAATATAATACGCCGCACGGTAAATTTTAGAGCCCGTGCGCCGCTCGTTTTGGGTGAGGCGCATGACGAGCATGGCAAGGAGCATTCCGAAGCCCGTAATGCCTACGGAGAGGAATGCGCCCGATATGCCGAGAACCACGGAAAGTACGGCAAGCAAAAGCGTAAGCTCCGCCCGCACCTTCCGTTCGTTCGGATTGCGGTTCCCGTCCATTTATTTTGCCTGCGTTGCCTTGGTGCCGGGCTTTTGCACGGGGATTCCCTTTTTGCAAAGCTCGCAATCGCACGCTTCCCAGGAAACGACTTCCGTGGAAAGGAGCGGAATGTAGCGGCGAGAAAAGTCCACTTTGCCGTTGGAACGGTCTACGACGGAAGAGATGCATTCCACGATACCGCCTGCCTTTTCCACGAGGTCCGCTACTTCCTTTACGGAGCCGCCCGTGGTTACCACGTCTTCCACCACGAGGTAACGCTTGCCTGCTTCTACGGTGAAGCCGCGGCGGAGCATCATTTCCCCGTTGACTCTTTCATAATAGATATTGGGCACGGAAAGCTGGTTTGCCATTTCGTATCCCATGATGATGCCGCCGATGGCAGGGGAAACCACGCCGTCTACGGTAATTCCGTTTGCCTTGAGCTTTTGGGCAAGTTCACCGCAAAGCAGTTTGGTCTTTTCCGGGTACATAAAGAGCTTGGCGCTCTGCATATACGTGTCGGAATGTCTGCCGGACGCAAGCTGGAAATGCCCCTTTAAAATGGCTTCGGCGTCCACGTAAACCTGTAAGATATCTTCGTTAGTCAGCATATTGGATAAATCTCCTTGAATAGATTCTTCTGATAACATTCTAACAGAAAGGAAAGATTTTGTCAACCGTAACGGTAGCATTTTTGCGTATAATTCGCAGGGATCTACGCAAAGTAATAGCGGAGGACAGACAGATATGACTCAAAAATTGACGACCAAAGACCTGGCGGTGATTTCCGGCGTGATCGACGGGGAAGCGCTCGCCTGCAAAAAGGCGAGAATGTACGCAAACACACTGACGGATACGGCGCTCGCCGCCGAGATGCAGACGATTGCAAAGGCGCATGAAGAGCGGTTTACCGCACTTTTAGCCATACTCGGCGAATAAACGGGAGGAAATTCAAAAATGAAATCGAAAAGTGAAACGAGTTTAAACGAACAGGATGCTTTGACCGATATGCTGGAAACGGAAAAGAGCGTGCTCTTACGCTATGCGACCGCACTTGCGGAAAGCTCTGCAAAATCTTTGCGCAACGAAATTTTAAAGCACTATTCCGCCGCGGCGGAAAGCCAGTTTAGCGTATTTGAAGCCATGCATAACCGAGGGTATTACGATACCACCGTGGCGGAACAGTCGAAAATTGCGGAAGCGGCAAAATCCTACAAGGAAACCAAAGCCGCAATAGCGCAATGACGGTATTGGTACGGTGACGGCGTTTGCCCGTTGACGGCAGCCGCTTTTTTATAAGGCGCACGAAGCCGACGGAAAGATTGAAGGCGGCGGAAAAGCTGCGCCGACGGACAGGGAAAAGGCAGGTTTATCCTTTACGGACGAACCTGCCTTTTGTTATGCCTTTATTATGCTTTTTTACGCCGTAATCCGAGGTAGCGGAAAACGGAAATGCCGAACGGCGGAAAAAATTATACTACGCCGTGTGCCATCATGGCGGTGGCAACCTTTTCAAACCCGGCGATGTTTGCACCCATCACGTAGTTGCCTGCGTAGCCGTAACGTGCGGCTGCTTCGTCGATGTTATGGTAAATATTTTCCATAATCGTTTTGAGCTTGGCGTCCACTTCCGCAAAGGACCAGAAGAGGCGCATGGAGGACTGCGACATTTCCAGAGCGGAAGTAGCTACGCCGCCCGCATTGGCTGCCTTTGCCGGCAGGAATACGACGCCTGCTTTCTGGAACACGGAAATGGCTTCCAGCGTGGAGGGCATATTGGCGCCTTCGCCGACGTACTTTACGCCGTTTGCAACGAGCATTTTTGCCGATTCCGCGTCGATTTCATTCTGCGTAGCGCAAGGGAGAGCTACGTCGCAAGGAATGGACCAGATACCCTTGCAACCTTCCGTGTATACGGCACCGGGGACCCTTTCCGCATATTCCTTGATTCTGCCGCGCTTGACTTCCTTGATGTCCCTGACGACGTCTAAATCGATGCCGTTTGCGTCGTAGATATAGCCGTTTGAGTCGTACATGGCAACGACCTTGGCGCCGAGGCTCTGCGCCTTCTGGCAAGCGTAGATGGCAACGTTGCCGGAGCCGGAAATAACGACCGTTTTACCTGCAAAGGAGTCGTTACGCACGCGCATGGCTTCCGCCGTAATATAGACGAGGCCGTAGCCCGTGGCTTCCGTTCTGGCCAGCGATCCGCCGTAGGTGAGACCTCTGCCCGTGAGTACGCCGACGTGCTCGTCCCGAATGCGCTTATACTGACCGAAGAGGTAGCCGATTTCTCTGCCGCCGACGCCGATATCCCCGGCGGGTACGTCCGTATCCGCACCGATATGGCGGTACAGCTCCGTCATGAAGCTCTGGCAGAATGCCATGACTTCCCGATCGCTCTTGCCTTTGGGGTCGAAGTCGGAGCCGCCCTTGCCGCCGCCGATGGGAAGACCCGTGAGCGAGTTTTTCAAGATCTGTTCGAGACCTAAAAACTTAATGATGGACAGATTGACGGAAGGATGGAAGCGCAGACCGCCCTTATAGGGGCCGATGGCGCTGTTGAACTGTACGC
>CAMAGA010000083.1 GCA_945833955.1 uncultured Clostridia bacterium | reverse complement strand
TATCGAGGAAGTAATAGGTAACGTTATCCTTGACCTGCGTAAAGATACCGCAATACTGATTTCTCCACGCCAAAGGAACGTTCACGTTGCCCAGAAAGCTCCATTCCTTTCTCTTTTCCCGCGCGATATCCGAATACAGCGGAATCACCACGCGCACGTCGTACCGTTCGTTTACCGCCAACGCCTTGGAAAGCGAACCGATTACTTCCGCCAATCCGCCCGTTGCGATGAACGGAGTACTTTCCGACGCAACGAATAAAATCTTTGTCTTTTCTATATATGCTTTGTTTTCGCCGCTGCGAGGCGTAACTGCTGCCATTGTCTGTTCCATTTTTTCTCCCCTATAATTCCGATTCGTTTTTTATGGTTTGCCGAATCGGAAGGTCTGTCGTTATTGTTTAAACCATGCTTCCCTTCGGTAAGAAAAACGGTAACGTTTCACATCCCGAAAGATTTCTTCTGTCCCGAATCACTACGTTTTTATCGGTGATAATACAGTTTACCGTTGCATTTTCCCCGATTACCGTATCCTGCATGATGATGGAGTTCCGCACGATAGCGCCCTTTGCCACTTTTACGCCGCGGAACAGAATGGAATTTTCTACCGTGCCCTCGATTTCGCAACCGTCGGAAACGAGTGAGTTGCGTATCTTCGCTTCATCCCCGTATTTGGACGGGGCGGAATCCCGAACCTTCGTATAAATATCCCTTGCCCCGAACAGTTCGTTGCGAACGTCCTTGTTCAAAAGCTCCATGCTGTGTTTATAATATGCCAGAAGGGAATCCATTCCCGCATAATACCCGTCGAAACGGTAGCCGTACAGTTTGAGGCTCTTTACGTTTTTCGTGAGAATGTCTCTGCCGAAACTGGAATACCCGTGCGTAATGGCGTCCATTACGATATTCAATAAAAACTCCCGATTGAATATCATAATATTGCTGTATACGTTCGCCGTTTGACCGACAACATTGGGATTGATTGCAATTTCTTCGATTCTGCCGCTTTCGTTCGTTTCAAAAGTCATATAATACGGCTGTTTGACGACGGTTTCATTGTGATAAACCATCGTGATATCCGCATTTTTCTCTATATGGTATTGCAGCACTTTGGAAAAATCGATCCGCATAACGCCGTCGCAATCCGCCATAACGACGTAGTCTTCCTTTCTCTTTTTCAAAAAGCTGGTAACGCCCTTCAAAGCGTCCAGACGGTTTACGTACAGCGAATCGCTGTCGTCGGAATACGGAGGAAGCAGAATGATGCCGCCTGCCTTACGGGCGAGATCCCAATCTTTACCGCTGCCGAGGTGGTCCATTAGGGACTGATAGTTGTTCTTCGTCAGAATGCCTACCGTCGTGATACCGGAGTTGACCATATTGGAAAGCGTGAAGTCAATCAGACGGTATCTGCCGCCGAACGGTATGGAAGCCATCGTCCGCGGGCGGGAAAGTTCTGCAATTTTATCTTCGTTGATGTTGGAAAAAATAACGCCTACTGCCGACATTGCCATAATATTATTCCCCCTTTACGTCTCTGTCTACAATTTGCCCTGCGGAAACGGTCATGCCCGCGTCCACGGTGATGCCTCTGCCGAGCAATGCGATGCCGTTCGTCTTGCCCTTACCTGCGGCAACTTCCTTCTCTTCCCCGATTACGGCATTCTCGCCGATCGTAACGTTTTCGTCAATAATGGAGTAAGTAACCGTTGCGCCGGACTTGACTACCGTTCCGCTCATCAGAACGCTGTCCTTTACGACTGCGCCCTTTTCCACGATTACATTGGCGGAAAGCAAGGAATTTACCACCGTGCCTTCGATTTCGCACCCCAGAGCGACCATGGAATTATGCACGACCGCCTCTTCCCCGATGTACTCGGAAGGTGCCAAGGGATTTCTCGTCTGAATTTTCCACGAAGGATCCGCTATATCGAATGCCGGTTCCTTACCGAGGAGATCCATATTGGATTCCCAAAGCGAGCTGACGGTACCCACGTCTTTCCAGTAACCGCGGAAGCGGTAGGAGAACATCTTTTCCCCGGCGGCGAGCATCGTAGGCAGAATATTTTTGCCGAAATCCTTTTCATTCTGGGGTGAAACGTCGTTTTCGTTCAATTCAAGATAATGATACAGTTTTTCCGCCGTAAAGATATAGATACCCATGGAGGCAAGATTACTCTTCGGCTGCTTGGGTTTTTCTTCAAACTGGTAAATAGAGCCGTCCGGATTCGTATTCAGAATACCGAAGCGGGAAGCTTCGGAAAGCGGAACTTCCATTGCCGCAATGGTACAATCCGCACCGCTTTCGATATGCGCTTGCAGCATGGCGTTATAATCCATTTTATAGATATGGTCTCCGGAAAGAATGAGAATATAATCGGGACTGTACATCTTCATGAAGTGCATATTCTGATAAATCGCATTCGCCGTACCTTCATACCACTTGGAACCCGTTTTTGCCTGATACGGGGAAAGGATATGCACACCGCCGAACGATCTGTCCAGATCCCAAGGCTGACCGTTGCCTATGTACTCGTGGAGTACCAGCGGCTGATACTGCGTAAGCACACCCACCGTGTCAATACCGGAATTGATACAGTTGGAAAGCGGGAAGTCGATAATTCTGTACTTCGCCCCGAAAGGCACAGCCGGTTTTGCGATATTGTTCGTCAAAGCAAAAAGTCTGCTACCTTGTCCGCCTGCTAAAAGCATAGCGACGCATTCTTTCTTTCTTTGCATAAATAAACCCCCAGATTTAATTGATTTTTAATAAATATATACAACTCAATCTCGGCACCTCGATCCGAACGGACTGCGGTCTGCCGTGACTGGGTATGTTTTCCGTAAACAAATAATGTTCTTTTTTGTTCTCTCCCTCGCCTTCGCCAAAGACGTCCGCTCCGCCGAAATCGAGATCGTCCGAATTGAATATAATTTTATATTTACCTGCCGGCACGCCGAGTCGGTAATCCGTTGCCTGTACGCCTGAAAAATTCACGACGCATATTATGTCCGGTCGCCGATAGGCGCGGCGCGCAAAGGCAAACACGTTGCGGTCCGAATCGTGATAGGCAAGCCATTCAAAGCCTTCCCACGAGTCGTCCGTCTGCCAGAGCTGCGGGTACTGCAGGTACAACCGATTGAGGTACTTCGTCATATGCAGGAGCTTTTGGTGCATCGGGTATTGGTCGCTTACGTATAACTCTATGCCTTGCGAATAATTCCATTCGTCGAACTGTCCGAATTCATTCCCCATAAAGTTGAGTTTCTTGCCGGGGTAGGCAATCATGTATCCGAAGAAAGCTCGGAGGTTGGCGTATTTATCCAGCGCGGTACCGGGCATCTTGTTGATCAAGGACCCCTTTCCGTAAACGACTTCATCGTGGGAAATGGGCAAAACGTAGTGTTCGGAAAAGGCAAAGTCCACCGTGTTCGTAATGATGCCGTGGGAGTACGTCTTATAGATCGGATCCAACTGCATATAGCGCAACGTGTCGTTCATCCAACCCATATTCCATTTATAGTCGAATCCGAGTCCGTCGTACTGTACGGGCACGGTCAGTTTCGGCCAGGAAGTAGATTCCTCCGCTATGGTCAGCGCACCGGGGCAGAACTTGTGAACCGCATAATTGAATCGCTTTAAAAGTTCCACCGCTTCTAAGTTTCCGTTGCCGCCGAATCGGTTCGGTCTCCATTCTCCGGGCCGCCTGTCGTAATCGAGGTATAACATGGAAGCCACGGCGTCTACCCGTAAGCCGTCTATATGGTATACGTCGATAAAGTACAGTGCGCTGGAAATGAGGAAGGACATCACTTCCGTTCTGCCGTAATCGAACACTCTCGTGCCCCAGCCCTTATTTTCCATCTGCTCGGGAATCGGGCATTCGTACAGCGTACCGCCGTCAAACTCTATCAGCCCGTGCGCGTCTTTGGGGAAATGCGCAGGCACCCAGTCCAAAATAACGCCGATGTTCTCCTTATGGAAGGCGTCCACAAGGTACATAAAATCCTTCGGCGTACCCATACGGGAAGTAACTGCGTAGTATCCGGTTACCTGATACCCCCAGCTTCCGTCGTAGGGGAATTCCGTCAACGGCATAAACTCTACGTGCGTATAGCCAAGGTCTTTCACGTACGGCACGAGCTTTTCCGCAAGCTCCTTATACGTCAGGTATCCGCCCATGGGATTTTTACTCCAGGAAAGCAGATTGACTTCGTATATGTTCATAGGAACGGAATATTTATTTTTTTGATTCCTGCTTTCTATATACTCGGCGTCGCCCCAGTTAAAACCGCGCATATCGTACACTTTGGAAGCGTTGGAAGAATCTTTCCCCGGCGTTTCCGTATGGAAGGCGTACGGGTCTGCCTTTAAAAGCGTTCTGCCGTCCGACGTATAAATGCAATATTTATAGGTATCGTAATCCTGCAGATCCGGAATAAACAGTTCAAAAACCTGCGCATCCTCCCGTAAACGGTGCATCGGGTGCGACGTCTTATTCCAACCGTTAAAATCCCCGAATACGGAAACGGAAGCCGCTCTCGGTGCCCATACGCGGAAAATATACCCCTGTTTACCGTCTTGTTCAGCCGGGTGTGCCCCGAAAAATTCATAAGCACGATAATTCGTTCCTTGGTGAAACAAATATAAAGGTAAGCTGTAATCAGTCATTCTGAATCCCCCTTATCGGAAAGACGGTCATTCCAACCTTTCCGTCTTTTATTATACTACATACAAACTTTAATTTCAATACATACCCTGAAAAAAAATATAAAAAATTTTGCGAATGTGTAGAAGTTTTCACTTATTTCCGAGCGTGTATAAATAATTCAGATTATCCTGCGTTGCGTTTACCGCCCTATCCTTGATCATATCCAGATTCTTGACCAGTTTGCTCTTGTGGCTTGCCACCTCTATCGTCAGGGACTGATCCGAATTGCGGAAAGAATCCTGATAATAAGCGTGTTTCTTTTTGCCGCAATCCTTCGTGGAAAACAGAATCCCCGTGCGTAGGCGGGAATTCCCCGCCGTGCATACGCCCACAAACCTGATATCTTCCCAAAGGAAAACCTTCTTTTTGCCTGCGCCGCGCAGGGTAATGCCCTTTTCGTCAAACACGGCGACTGCCTTACCCTTCCAAAGGAAGAGCCCGACGCTTAAAATCAAAAACACGACGGCAAGAATCACGAACCACTTCGTGTAATCCGGGTGTACTATGTAGAATACTGCGCCCACGACGAGCAAATATACGAACATGATCATAAACAAGGCGCTGTAACTGAACCACATGGGTTCTGCTTTTATTTTTAACGGTTTCATAGACTGTATCCTCCTCTTTCGGACAGGATAAGTATAACATTTTCCCATCTATAAGTCAATGCTTTCTTCCGAGAAAAAAATTTTTAAAAAATTAGAAAAAAGTTGCAAAAAACGTTTGACATTCCTTTTCATATGTTATAGAATAATATGCGTTGAGAGCGAAAGCGCAACGGAACAAAAACGGAATGCTGTTGTGGCTCAGTTGGTAGAGCACATCCTTGGTAAGGATGAGGTCGGCAGTTCAAATCTGCTCAACAGCTCCAGAGCGTCGGTCAAATTGACCGACGCTTTTTTTACAATCCCCGTCCATCTTTGCCCATGTCCGAACGATGGAAGGGATTTTTCTTTTTGCCCGAAAAATTATTCCGCAACCGCCTTGCAACCGCTATATCAATATGTTATAATACATATATGAGAAATATCCGTATGAAAAAAATTTATATACTGTTTTTAATCTTTTGCCTGACGCTTCTGCCCGCCTGCACGATCGACCCGTCCATGAGTTCCTCTTCTTCCGATTCCTCCGCAAGTTCCGAGCCGCTCCCCGAATATTCGACGGAAGAACTTTTCTTTCAGCAATTTGCAAGCTTTCAGACTTACGAATATTATACTCTGCATATAAAAGACGATATGCTGGATTTTACGGTTGCAGACGCAAGAAAGACGGAAAACGGCTGGAGCGTACAGGATCAGTCGGGGAACTTCTCCGTCGTAGCCAACGAAACGGAATCACGCATCTCTTTTTCCTATCGGGATAAAAACCACGAATACGATTTATTCGGCATGACGGTATCGGGAATTCTTTCCGCACTGTGCTTCACGGACGCTTCTTTTGCGTGGGACGGAAGCGCTTATTCCATCCGTTGCGACCATACCGAACGCTTGCAAAATATGCGTTCCGTTCTGCTCCTGTATGAAAACCGTCCCTTGCATGAACTGTTGTCCGATTATATCGGTGCGGACTCTTTGGAACTGCTTTCTCTTCTCGAAGTCGGCGTTGACGGGGAAACCCGGTTATATGAATTGGGCGACCTCTTTTCCGGATTAGCCAATCTGTATTCCATACCGGAAGTTTTCTTTTACGCCTACGCCTATAAGCTGACGGGGATTCCCATGAATACGCTGAAAAATCAGATCCGTACATACCCGCAGCAGACGGTAGAGGAAGCGTTGACTGCGCATTCCGTGGAAAAGGACGTGCCCGCCCTCTTTGCCGAAATGTACGAAACGCTCCAAAAGGACTGTAAAACCGCATTCGGCGAAAAGACGTATTCCTTTCTGTATCAAACGGAAATACGCCGCTTTCTGGTCGAAAGCACGTTCTGCCCGGAAACTTCCGTATTCGATATACGTTTCTCTTACGCCGTGGAAAGTGCGGATTACGCCGTAGACCGCTCTACGGAAGTTGCCGTGCAACCGTCTTTTTTGCAATCAACATAGGTAAAATAACCCGACCGGTCCGAAATAAAAAACAAATAAATCCGAAATAAAAACGCCCGAAAAAAACGGACGTTTT
>CAMAGA010000082.1 GCA_945833955.1 uncultured Clostridia bacterium | reverse complement strand
AAACATTTTTAATCTGACAGCGATTTTTGAAAATACGGATAAAATCATAACTGCGTCCAAGGAATTGACGTTTTTTGAATCGCTTGCGCTTTCCCAAGCTTCCCGTACGCCGCTTTATTATCTTTCCTACGGCAGTTTAAAGGTGATGGATCTCATTTACTGTCCCTTCTCGGTTACCTGTTCCGCTTGCGATAAAAAGCCGTGCTATACTTTGACCGACGAGGGCGGAAGAGCGTTCCCCGTCCGCCGTTACAAGGTCGGCAATTCGCCTTGTCGGTTCGAGCTTTTTAATTATGCGGATATCGTTGCCCGACAGTCGGAATTGCCGCTTCTTGTGGACTTATCCTGCATTCCGCTCGAAAAGCAAGCGTTGCTTTTGCGCGCAATCGCAAACGGAACGGACGTAAAGGAGATTTTGCCCGTCTACACTGCGGGGCATTTTAAAAAAGGTGTAACATAATCATTTCAAAAAGCGTAATTGAATTATCGGGTATCGAATCGTTCATTGTGTATCGGATCGTTGCCGCCTCGGAACGTTCCCGCAAATAGGTGCTTTCCTTGAATCGGGCTTTTGCGTGCGGCGGAGTATTGATTTGAGGCAGACTATTGTTTTGAGACAGAGCATTTCTTCGATACGGAATATTGCTTCGATACGGTGTATTGTCTCGGGGCAGATAGAGTTTTAATATAAAGATGAGAGATATCTATAGAGATATCAGAGGTATGGACTATGAATATAAAAGCAAAAGACAATCTGGAGCTTACGAAAATTTTATCGGACGTGGCTACCTATGCGGTTCTGGAGCAAACGAAAGAGGAGCTTACGCTGACAGAGCCGATTTCCGATTTGCAAACGGCGCAGATTTCTTTGGATACGACTGCCGAATGCGATCGGCTTCTGTTCCGTTTCGGCGTCGGAAAGATAGAATATTTCCCCGATTTAGGGGATTCGCTGGGCAGGGCGGGCAAAGGGTCTTCTTTATCCTGCGGCGAGTTGCTTTCGGTTGCCGCCCTGTTGCGTTCCGCCCGTATTTTTGCTACCGGCATCGCTTCCGTTTCCGATCCGGAGATCGTCCATATGCGCCGCCTTTCCGATCGGGTCTTTTACAGTGACGCATTGGAGGACGATATAACCCGTAAGATTATTTCCGAAACGGACGTGAGCGATTTTGCTTCCGACAAGTTGTTTTCCTTGCGCAAGGACATCCGTCTTTTAAACGAGCGTATCCGCAATAAACTCTCCGATTATCTTGCGGGGGAATTTTCCGGGTACTTGCAGGACAATATCGTTACCATGCGTAACGATCGGTACGTTCTGCCCGTCAAAGCGGAATACAAGCGCAACGTAAAGGGGTTCGTGCATGACCGTTCCCAGAGCGGCGCAACCGTTTTTATCGAGCCTGAATATATTTTAGAACTGAATAATGAATTGCGTTCCCTGACGTTGGACGAGCAGCAGGAAGTGGAGCGTATTTTGGCGGAGCTTTCCCATTCGGTGGGGGCTGTGTCGGAAAAGTTGCAGGCGGATACGGAGCTCTTGTCGGAAGCGGACTCGTACTTTGCCAGAGCGCGCTACTCCTACAAGAACCGCTGTACGAAACCCGTACTGAACGCCTGCGGGCATATCCGCATTTCCAAGGGCAGACATCCCTTAATCGATAAAGACAAGGTTGTGCCGGTATCCGTGGAGTTGGGGAAACAAAACCGATTTTTACTCATTTCGGGTCCGAATACGGGCGGTAAAACGGTTACGATGAAGATGTGCGGCTTGTTCTGCCTGATGGCGATGTGCGGTTTATTCGTGCCCTGTTCCGAAGGCAGCGATATTTCCGTATTCGATGAAATTTTCACCGATATCGGAGACGCACAGAGCATAGAAGCGGATCTCTCCACGTTCTCTTCTCATATTTCCAATCTGATTTCCATTCTGAATTCGGCAAACAAGAACTGCCTTATTTTAGTTGACGAGCTCGGCGGCGGTACGGACCCGGACGAAGGGCAGGCGCTCGCCAAGGCGGTCATCAAACAATTTTTGCAGAAGGGTGCCAAGGGCATTATAACCACGCATTATTCTTCCTTAAAGGAATTTGCCTACGCTACGGAAGGAATCGTAAACGCCTGCATGGAATTTGACGCAGATTCCTTGCGTCCGCTCTATAAAATCCGCATCGGTTTGCCCGGCAGTTCCAATGCGCTCGCCATATCCCGACGGTTGGGGCTTCCGGAAGACGTACTGGAAGAAGCGATGCGCAATCTTTCCGAAGGGGCGCAGGCGTATGAAAACGTCGTCCGCAAGGCGGAGGAGAGTCGGATTGCCGCAGAGGAGATATTGCGGAATACTGCCGATCTGGAAAGGGAATGGCGGCAGAAGGTAGAAGAGGTAACGGAAGAAAAAGCCAAACTTGCCAAAGAAAGGGAAAAGCTGCTCTTTACTGCCAAAACGGAATCTAAGCGTATCATTGCCGATCGCACGGCGAAAGCGGAAGAGTTGCTTGCGGAGATAGAAGAAGTTTTCCAAAAGGAAAGCTTTACGCAGGCGGACGTTACCCGTGCCCGTACTTTGAAAAATAAAATTGCCGATATTGCGTATATCACCGAAGAGTCGGATAGGGCAAAACCCAATTACGTTGCCGCAACGGAAGAATCGCTCGTCGGCGGCGCAAGCGTCTATATGGAATCTACCGGAATGAGCGGTACGGTCGTCGAATATATACCGAGGAAAAAGGAAGCCGTGGTTCGGTTCGGGAATCTGACGATGCACTGTAAAGTATCCGATCTGAAGATGATACCGAGCGCCCCCGCTCCGCAAAAGAAGAAGGAACAGGTAACCGTCACCAGAAAGTTCAACAATGCGCAGGCTCCGATCATGGAGATCAACGTGTTGGGTATGACCGTAATGGAAGCCTTGCCCGAAATAGACGCCCTGATAGACAGCGCGCTTTCTTCCGGGTTGCCGCAGGTAAAAATCATCCACGGCATGGGCACGGGGAAACTGCGGGAAGGCATCGCCGCCTACCTCAAAAAGCATCCGCACGTGCAGGAATTCCGCTTGGGTAAATACGGGGAAGGCGAAACGGGCGTAACGTTTGTCAAAGTAAAATAAACGGATGAAACGTATTTGAAAGTAAAATAAACGGGCGTGATATTTGTGAAAGCAAAATAACGAATCATAAAATATTCCCAAAGATAATAGAATATAGGCAGAATATCCTTTGGGAGAATAAAAAATGAATTTTTTTGCTTTCAAAAAAAAGAGAAAAAATATTATTATTTTTTTTGTCTGCCTGTTTAGCTTCCTTTCCGTCTGCGCAGTGTGCTTTTTGCCGTTCGCTACCGTAACGCAGCTGCCGTCCGATTCCGCCTATTATCACGGAAATGAAAATTCCAAAAATATTTCCCTGATGTTCAACGTGTACCAGGGCACGGAAGAAGTGCAGGAAATTATGCGGATATTAAAAGAATACGGCGCAAAAGCAACTTTTTTCGTCGGGGGCAGTTGGGCGGACGATCACCCGGATATATTAAAGGAAATTTTACGGGAAGGGCACGAAATCGGTAATCACGGGTACTTTCATAAGGACAGCGACAAGCTCTCCGCATCCGAGCTGGAAACGGAAATTTCCGCCTGCGATCGGTACGTCTTGCTCGTAACGGGCAAAAAAATGAATTTATTTGCGCCGCCGTCCGGGGCGTACGACGAGCGCACCGTATCCGTCTGCCAAAAAATGGGGTATTCTGTGATTATGTGGTCCAAGGATACGATTGACTGGCGGGATCAGGATACGCAAAAGATATTTACGAGGGCGACGGACAAAGCCTGCGGCGGAGACTTGATTTTGATGCATCCGACAAAATGCACGGTTTCCGCTTTGCCGAAAATATTGGAGTTTTATAAAAATAACGGCTTTTTTTGCGTATCCGTCACGGAAAATATAACGGGATAGATTATGCAAAATAATCATGTTTTTTCAAAATAATCATAATAAAAATATTCAAATATATTTCAATTGCAAACAGAGGAAGAGAATATGCAAAAAATGAAGACATACCCGAACGGCTTGCGGCTCGTGGTGGATTATTCCGAGGTTTTCCATTCCGTTTCCATGGGCATTATGGTCGGTACGGGTGCGGCGTATGAAACGGACGAGGAAGACGGGATTTCCCATTATATAGAGCACACCGTTTTTAAAGGAACGAAAAAGAGAAATACCTTTGAAATTTCGGAAGCGTTTGAAAGGATCGGCTCGCAGGTCAACGCCTTTACGGGTGCGGAATCTACTTGCTTTTATTGCAAAAGCACGGTAGAACACGCAGAGGAATCGTTTGAAATTTTATCCGATTTATTCCTGCATCCCGCCTTCCCCGAAGACGAGGTGCAAAAAGAGAAGGAAGTCATCGTAGAGGAGATTTCCATGAACGAGGACACACCCGAAGATCTCTGTTTAGACGTGCTTTGCGAGGCGTTCTACGGGCAACAGGGCTACGGCAGAACCATTCTGGGATCCGAAAAAACCGTTCGCTCTTTTACAAAGGAGCAGGTTTTGCGCTATATGCGGGAAAGATACGTTCCGCAAAATATCGTCGTTTCCTTTGCGGGCGGTCTCCCGTTTGCGGAAGTAGAAAAAACGGTATTAAAGTATATGGATATGCCTGCCGTTTCCGCCCCGCAAAGAGTGATTCCGACGGAGATATTCGGCGCAAATTACTTCCGCAAAAAGAAAATAGAGCAGGTTCACCTTGCCGTCGGATTTCCGCAGGCGGGGAGATTTGCGGAGGAAAGGGTCAAAAATGCCTTTATTTTACTCAATTATATTCTGGGCGACGGAATGACTTCCCGTTTATTCCAAGCCGTGCGGGAAAGGAGCGGACTTGCTTACGAAGTCTATTCCTACCTTTCCCCGGGGTTTGCGCAGGGCAGGCTGACGGTTTACGCAGGCGTCAACAAAGCCAACGTTGAAAAGGCGACGGAGGCGATTTTTCAGTGTTTTTGGGAGTTGCTCCAAGGCGGCGTTACGGAAGCGGAACTTTCCCGCGCGAAGGAAATTGCAAAAGCTTCCATGATTTTTGCGGCGGAATCTTCCAATTCCCGAATGCTTTCGGCGGCAAGGTCCGTTTTGTTCTATAACGAAATCAGCGAGATTGAGGATCGGGTGAAAGGTCTGGAAGCCGTTACGGCAAAAGATATTGCGCAGGCGACGAAAATGGCATTTTTAAGCCCCGTTACGGCAAGCGCAATCGTGGGGAACGTATCCAAACCGTTGACTTTGCCGAAAATCGGTGATAAAATAAATTCGGATTTTTCCGATATGCGAAAAATCGGATTTTCTCCCGTGTACGACGCGGAAAGCAAAATACTCATTTTGGGGAGCTTCCCTTCCGTGCAGAGCCGAAAAGTCGATTTTTATTACGGCAATCCGCAGAACCGCTTCTGGGGAATGCTGTCCGATTACTTCGGAGAAAAAATTGGAGATTCTATAGAAGAAAAAAAGGAATTTTTATTGCGGAAGCATATTGCGCTCTGGGATATCGTGGAAAGTTGTACCGTACAAGGTTCGGCGGACGCTACTATTCGGGATTACGAAATTGCGGATTTATCCGTCTTTGCCGATATTCCTATCCGGGCTATCCTGTTAAACGGCGCCAAGGCATATGAAATATTCAGGAAAAAATATTCAGATTCTTCGGTTCCGTTCGTGAAAATGCAATCCACGAGCCCGGCAAATCCCCGATTTACGAAGGAAGCATGGTATGCAGAATTACGAAAATATTTATAAGGAACTGGCGGAAAAATCGGACCCTGCATATAAAAAATTTCAGGATAGGCTTATAAAGAGCGAGTTGGAAATTATCGGGGTGCGCACGCCATATTTGCGCACGGTGGCAAAGCGGCTTGCAAAGGAATACGTTCACGACCCGAAAAAATTATTTTTATTTCCGAAAAAATATTACGAAATTGCTTTTTTACAGCTGAACGCCTTAGCGGAAATGAAGCTGCCGCTTTCGGAAAAAATAAAATATCTGGATAATTGCGTCGGTTTAATCGATTGCTGGGCACTCTGCGATTCCTTCAAGCTGCGGGAGATTGCCAAAAATAAGGATTATTTTATTCCCTGTATTCAAAAATATCTCTCGCAAAAAACGGAATTTTCCCAAAGATACGCCCTCGTTACGTTGCTTTCCTTTTATACGGACGATACGGCTTATTATCCTTTGATTTTGCAGGCGATCGAGCTTTCCGATCGGGGAAAATATTACGTTTCCATGGCGGCGGCGTGGTTGCTTGCGGAAATGCTGATCAAAAATTATAATTTTATTTTTCCGCTGTTACAAAAAGCGGATATAGACGTCGTTACGTGGAAGCGTGCGGCGCAAAAGGCGAGGGACAGCTTTCGCCTGACGGCGAAAGAGAAGGCGGAAATCACTACGTTCGTCTGCAAAAAGCAATTTTTAAACGGATGAAATGAGGAGGAAATATATGAATATCACGGAAGAACTTTCCAAAGAATTTAGTATTCGGTCGGATTATGCCGCAAATATCGTGGAACTCATAGACGGGGACAATACGATCCCGTTTATTGCCCGTTACCGCAAGGAACTGACGGGGAATTGCGACGATCAGGTTCTGCGCGCTTTTTCCGAACGGCTGACTTATCTTCGCAATCTGGAAAAGAGAAAGGAAGAAGTTGCAACGCTCATCGAAGAACGGGGCGCAATGACGGAAGAAATCGCTTCCAAACTTTCGGAAGCGGTAACCATGACGGAAGTAGAGGATATTTACAGACCGTTCAAGCAGAAAAAGCGTACCCGTGCGGGAATCGCTACGGAAAAGGGTTTGAAACCGCTTGCCGAGGCGATTTTGTTGCAGACTTCGGACGAGCCCGAACAGCTT
>CAMAGA010000081.1 GCA_945833955.1 uncultured Clostridia bacterium | reverse complement strand
ATTCGGGGCGGAAGCTGCGCTTCAATAACGAATCCACGATACCCTTTGCCTCGTCCGAAATTTCGCCCGTGGCGGAAATGCCGTCCAAAATGGCGTCCGAACCCAAGTTGGAAGTGAGAATGACGATCGTATTTTTAAAGTCCACCGTTCTGCCCTGCGAATCGGTAATGCGCCCGTCGTCGAGTACCTGCAACAGGACGTTGAATACGTCCGGGTGCGCCTTTTCCACTTCGTCAAAGAGAATGACCGAGTAAGGGCGTCTGCGCACCGCTTCCGTAAGCTGACCGCCCTCGTCGTAACCGACGTATCCCGGAGGCGCACCGATCAGACGGGAAACGGAGAATTTTTCCATATATTCGCTCATGTCTATACGGATCAGGTTCTTCTCGTCGTCGAAGAGCGTTCTGGCGAGCGTCTTTGCCAGTTCCGTTTTGCCTACGCCCGTAGGACCGAGGAACAGGAAGGAGCCGATGGGTCTTCTCGGGTCCTGAATGCCCGCACGGGAGCGCAGGATCGCGTCCGCCACTTTGCTGACGGCTTCGTCCTGCCCGATAACCCGTTCGTGCAGGGCGTCGTCAAGGTGCAGAAGCTTTTCCCTTTCGCTTTCCGCCAGTTTGGAAACGGGAATACCCGTCCAACGGGATACGACCCGAGCGATTTCTTCTTCCGTAACGTTATCCCTGAGGAGCTTGTTTTCCTTTGCCGTTTCCGCTTTGGATTCCGCCTGCTTAAGCTCCTTTTGCATGGCGGGTATTTTGCCGTATTTGAGTTCCCCGGCTTTGGCGTAGTCGCCTTCCCTTTGCAAACGTTCGAGTTCCACGTTCGCCTCTTCGATATCCTTACGAAGCTTCTGCACTTTGCCGATGGAGTTCTTTTCCGCTTCCCAATCCGCTTTCATGGCGGCAAAAGCTTCCTTCTTTTCCGCAAGTTCTTTCCGCACGTCCGCAAGATGGGAAAGGGAAATTTCGTCCGTTTCCTTTTTCAGAGCGGATTCCTCGATTTGCAGTTGAATGATCTTACGGGAAATTTCGTCGAGCTCCGTGGGCATGGAATTGAGTTCCGTCTTGATATAGGCGCAGGCTTCGTCCACGAGGTCGATTGCCTTATCGGGCAGGAATCGGTCCGTGATGTAACGGTCGGAAAGGGTTGCGGCGGCAATCAGGGCGTTATCGTGAATGCGCACGCCGTGGTATACTTCGTACCGTTCCTTCAAACCTCTTAAAATGGTAATCGTTTCTTCCACGCCCGGTTCGTCCACCAGAACGTGCTGGAATCTTCTTTCCAGAGCGGGGTCCTTTTCGATATACTTACGGTATTCGTCCAGCGTGGTTGCGCCGATGCAATGCAGTTCCCCTCTGGCGAGCATGGGCTTTAACAGGTTGCCCGCATCCATTGCGCCATCCGTTTTGCCTGCGCCGACGATGGTATGGATTTCGTCGATAAAGAGCAGAATTTTACCGTCGCTCTTTTTGACTTCGTTTAACACCGCTTTCAGCCGCTCTTCAAATTCGCCCCGATATTTTGCGCCTGCGACCAATGCGCCCATATCCAAAGAAAATACCGTTTTATCCTTCAGGTTGTCGGGTACGTCCCCTGCGACGATACGCTGCGCCAGCCCTTCCACAATCGCCGTTTTGCCTACGCCCGGTTCGCCGATGAGGCAAGGGTTGTTCTTGGTTTTACGGGAAAGGATACGGATCACGTTACGGATCTCGTCGTCTCTGCCGATTACGGGGTCGAGCTTGCCGCTTCTTGCCCGTTCCGTCAGGTCCTGCCCGTACTTTTTTAAAGAATCGTAAGTCGCTTCGGGGTTATCGGTGGAAACCCTCGTGTTGCCCCGAACCTGCTTTAAAGCATTTAAAAACTTTTCTTCCGTAATATCGTATTTTTTGAAAATCGGCTTGACGTTTCCGTCCGCACGGGCAAGCAGTCCCAAAAACAGATGCTCTACGGAAGTGTAATCGTCCTGCATACGAACCGCCCTACTTTCCGCTTCGGAAAGCGCACCGTCCAACTCCCTGCTCAGATATTTTTCGCCGTTGCCGCCGTACATGGTGGAAAGCTTATCTAAAGCGGCTTTTACGTCCGCCGTCATGGCGGTCACGTCCGCACCGCAAGCGGAAACGAGCTTTGCCGTTAAACCTTCGTCCTGCGCAAGAAGAGCATATAATAAATGTAACTGTTCTACTTGTACGTTACCCTTTTCCTTGGCAAGCGATATCGCCTGCTGAATTGCCTGAATCGAGTTCTTGGTACATTTTTCTACGTTCATATGTCTATACCTCCTTTTAGCACTTTTAATCTTTATTTGTTAGCACTCTCTTCTTCTAAGTGCTAATTATATTCTACACGCTTTATAGAGCCTTGTCAAGAGTTTTTGCATATAAATTTAAAAAAAATTTTCGGGGAAAGATAAAACTTTCCCCGAAAAGGTAACTCGGTCGGTAATCCTATAAATAAGGTAAATCAGTCGGCTAATATATAGATAAAGTCGGAGATGCGGGCGGACTGTTTGCCGTCCAGCCCGGCAAAGCGCACGGTTACGACGGGTACGGGGTTGCCTTCCACTTCTTTTTGGAAGGACTCCCGCTCTAAAAGCTCCTCGGAGAGAGTAAAGTATTTCCAAGGTCGTTCTTCCGTGCCGGTAAAGAGCAGGACGTCTGCCGAGATGACCGTATTGCCTACACGGATTTCAATCGTCTTGGCAAAGTCTTCCCTGCGGAAGCATACGGCAAGCGTATTGGTTACCCCCGGCAAAATGCGCATATCGTAGGCAAACCATCCCTTTTTTTGCGCAAAACGGCAAGTTCCGTCCGAAGTACACCCCACGGAGCGCACCGACCGCATGGAATGCAGTTCGTCGTTTTCATACTGCCCGTACCCCGGTTGCACGGTATCCACCTTTTGCCTTTCCGCCTTTTCCTCCGGCATCCGATCGGAAATATGCCAGTAAATGCCGTAGCGGTTGTTGCTTTGCCGATAATACGGCGTAAACCGCATGGTTCCCGTCTTGGTCGGCAGCAGGAACGTCATGTGCTTGCGTTGAAAGACTTGTGCAAAATTGGCAAAGAAGTCTTCCTTGCCCTTTTTCCAGACGATCGTGTCCGAATGCGGCAAGGCGTGCTTGGGAATGGTAACCAGTACGCCCGTCTGCGCCGTTTCCATATTCTCCTGCCCGAGGTCCGCCGCAAGCACTACGCCGCCGTAGGAAAAGGCGTATACGTCCGGATTATCGGGCAAAGAAGCGTATTCCATTTTGGGTATAACGGCAATATCCGTTTCCGTATCGGAAGCGATATCCAGCGAAAGCACCCCGTCCTTGGCGCCGTCTATTTCCGCACCGTTCGGAACGCGGATGACGAGATGCAGTTCTCCCGTGCCTTTGCAGGAGAGATGAAAGCTCTTTTTTTGCGGGTAATCTGCCGTAATCGCAACGGTGAATCCGTTATACTGCACCTCGGAAGAGCGAAGCATTGCCAGATACAGCGTATTGCCCTGCCCGTACCAGACGCCCCGTTCCGTTTTGGTAAAGTTTTCCATGCCGCTGCCCGTACAGCACCAGAATTTATCGAAGGGCGAACCGAACACCTTGAAATACCCGTTTGCCATGGGCTGAAAGTACGTAGTCATGCCCGATTCGGGGTTCACGGAAGCCAGAATGGAATTGACGAAAGTCCGCTCGTAATAGTCAAGGTAGTATTTTTCCCCCGTCAGGCAAAAGAGATTCTGCGCCAGCTTGCACATATTGTGCGCAACGCACGTTTCCGCATTGCAGTTCGTGCGGTCCGCATCCAGAACGTTATCCCTGCCGAAGTGTTCCCACTCTCCGATTCCGCCGGTCACGTAGGCGTGCTTTTCCGCCACAAGCTGAAAAAAGGTCTTGGCTACGGCAAAGTAACGCTCCTCGCCCGTCGTTTTATAACGATTCAATGCGCCCAGAATTTTCGGAAGCGTGGTATTGGCGTGCTTGTTGTTGAGGATATTTTCCTCCCCGGAAAGGATACGGTCGAACAGCTCCTCTTCGTCGAATGCCTTTGCCGCCGCCAGATGTTGCGGCTTTTTCGTATGTGCGTATAAATCGTACATACAATCGTTCATGCCGCCGTACTCGATGGAAAGCACCGTCCGATGCGTCTTTTTATTCCATTTGTGCGTGCGGTGGTATACCCAATCGCCCAATCCGTCCGCAATTTCCCATGCGGATTTGCAAGGTTCTCCCATGAGCGAGCCGACGGAAACGAGCCCTGCAATGATTTTGTGCATCGTATACCAGGGCACCCACGATTCCTTGGTGATATCCGTTCTGTTTTTTTCCACGTTGTCGAACTGTACTTCCGCACCGCCCTTGGGATTGACCGCCCCGAACAGGAAGCCGTTTTTCGCCTGACATTCCTTTAAGCCGCAAAGGATATTCTGCGCCTTTTGGAAGAGGCGCGCCCGCTCTTCTTCCGTACAATATCCCGCCGCATACGCCTGCGCAATCGCCGTCATGTAGTGCCCCAGCGTATGCCCGCCGATGAGCGTGTTCTCCCAGCCGCCGTAGCGGATATAGGGCGTTTTGATTTTTGCATTCTCATAAAACCCTGCAAGCAGGCGCATTTCGTCCAGACGGCAGAGGTATTCTACGTCTTTATGAAATAACCCGGATAATTCCGCATCGGTAACCTGCACTTTGCCCATGGGCAAAAAATCATATTGCATTCTTTCTGTCTCCTTTTATCGAACGATACGGACGGTACTGCCCGTTTTGCCTTTATCGACTATTATTTTTTTATCAATCCGTCTTTCCAGTTCTTCCACGTGGGAAATCACGCCGATGAGCCTGCCCTGTCCGCTTTCCCCGGCAAGCTTTGCCAATAGATCCACGGCGACGCTCAACGCTTCCTCGTCCAGCGACCCGAAGCCTTCGTCTATGAACATGGCGTCCATCTTCACGCCGCCGTTCTTGCGTTGCACCACGTCGGAAAGCCCGAGCGCCAGGGAAAGCGAAGCCATAAACGATTCCCCGCCCGAAAGCGTTTCCACTCTGCGCAGCGTGCCCGTGTTGCCGTCGTAAATATCCAGGTCCAACCCCGTTTTGGCAACTCTGCCTGCCGTATTGCCGTCCCTCAGTTCCAGCCGGAATACGCCGTCCGTTAAAAACCGTAACCTGCGGTTGGCTTCCGCAATGATCTCCTTAAAGTAATATTGCAAGATATACGTCTCGAAGTCGATGCGGGCAGCACCCGTTTTGGCAGCACGGAAGGTCTTGTCCAGCAGTTGTATTGTTGCATATTCCTCCCGAATCTGCACGGAACTTTCCAGTTGCGACTTTAATTTGCGCATCGTTTCCGATGCATTTTCCTTTGCCCGTGCAAGATCGTGCAAAGTTTTATCCGCCTGAGCGATTCGGCTTGCCGCTTCCTCTATCTGATTTTTGCAAGCTTCATCCGCCCGAATATGCGCTATATCCTCATCCGCCCTTTGCTTTGCCTGTTGCAATCGGGCAACCACCTGCAATTCTTCCAAAGCCGCTTTATCTATGGCGCGGAAGCCGTAGGCGTCCTTTTCCCCGATGAACGGTTTTTCAAATTCGGGGATATAAGCAACTTGCGTGTAACCCGAAAGCTGCGCTTGTAAAGAATGCTCGTCCTGCAAAACGCCGTCGAACGTACTGATATAACTGTTTACCTGTTTACGATAAAGGGGGACATCCGATTCCAAAGCGATTGCCGCCTGATACTCTTCCAATGCGGCAAAGCCCTTTTGGGCCAACCTTGCCTGCGCCTTTGCTTCCGCTTGCAACGCCTGCTTGCCCAGACTATGCACCTGTTGTGCCAGCGCTTCCGCCGAACCTTTGCTTGTATGCAGTTTGTTGTCGTGTTCGGTTTTTTGCGTAACCGCATTATTCCTCTCTTTTGTCAATTTATTTATTTCTTGCTGTAAGGTACTGATTTCCGCATCGATCGTCTCTTCGGAAACGTTCAGTTCCGTCAGACTCTTCTGCTTCTCTTCTATCTTCGTCTGCAATACCTCAAGGTCGGAAGATACTTCGTCCACCGCAGATTTTGCCGCATTTTTTGCTTGCTCCGCCCCGTCTACCTGCGCTTTGGAAATATCCCGTTCCAGCTTTGCCTTTTGCGGATGCGTGCGGGAACCGCATACGGGGCAGGGTTCGCCCTCCTCTAATTCCTTGGCAAGCAGTCCTGCCTGCGCCATGATAAAGCTGTGGTACAGCTCCCGATATTGATTATCCTTTCTTTCGTATTCCAGAGCGCGCACGCCGAGTTCCTTTTGCCGACTTTCCTTCTCTCTTTGCAGTTTTTTCAGCTCTTCCAGAATCGGGCGCGCCTTTTTTAAGCTTTCCATGCGGATATTGTACTCGGAAACGGCGGTAAAAGCCTGCTCCGCCCGTTCGCATTCGGCATAGATCCCTTCCGTTTGCAGGCGCAATTCTTCGTACTTGCCCTCTTCTATGCTCTTTTTCCGATAGGTTTCCTCATAGTTTTTCCTGCAACGAGCGGCGTTTTCTATATCCGACTGAATATCTTTGGCTCGTTCGTACAGTAAAATTTTTTCCTGCCGTTCCTTATTTACGTCCGTTCGGACGATTACGTTATAATATCTTGTCAACAGCTCCGACGTCTTAGCCAAGACTTCCAGAAAATGCTTCCTGTTTTCCTGCTCGGCTAAGAGGGCGTCCCGCCTATGGGTAAGCTCCTTCTTTTCGGCTTCCAGCCTTTCCGTTTCCGCCTCGCAATATCGGATTAAATGCGGAATGGCGGCAAGGAACTCTTCCCGCCTTCCCGCCTCCCGTAAAGAAAGCAGTTCCCCTTGCACCGGGTAGCCCGAACACCCGGCAAAGTCGCCTAAAATGTCCTTGATACGCCGCTCGACTTCCTCGCCCTGCTTGGCTTTTTCTTTACACT
>CAMAGA010000080.1 GCA_945833955.1 uncultured Clostridia bacterium | reverse complement strand
CGTTTTTATTCCTTTTTATCTTCCGTTACCTCTTCCTCTTCCGTCCATACGTCCGGGGTAAGAATGTAAGAGTCTTCGTCGCAATTTTCCATAGTCTCTTCCTCTTCTCCCGAATCCGTCTGTGCTGTTTTCAGCTCGGAGAAATCCGGCAACAACCGATTTTTGGCAAGCTGCCGCTTAAAGGTGGTGGCGTAGCAGATCAGCAACCCGATCGCGATGCCGATTGCTTCCTGCAAGATATTTCTGGGAATATTCGTCCAGGCCACGGGCAGACCGGAAGTAACCCAACGGTAAACGAAGTACCCCAACACGACTTCCGCCGCACCGATTACGGATGCGACCAATGCGCCGACCCATTCCTTTTTGCCCCGCAAAAATTTAGCGAAGACGAATCTGAGCAGTGCGGACACGATTGCGCCCTGCAGACCGTGAATGAGCAGGGAAGGCAACATCATGGACGGGGACTTGAACACGTCGTAAATGAGCGATCCGACGCCGCCTGCAATGAATGCAGCGAGCGGGTCCATGAGGTATGCGGCAAGCAGAACCATGCCGTCCACCCAATAAATTCTGCCGATGGGCGTAGTGATTGCAGGCAAAAAGCCGGTTACCATGACCAACGCCGTGAACATAGCCGTATAAGCTATCCATTTTACGGAAAAGCGAGCCGTTTCTTTTTTCATATCGAAACTCCTTGTTTTTTGAATTGCCTGCCTATTATACCAAATGCAGGCAGGCGTGGTATACCCACTTTGCGTTTTTTTTATAATACCAGTTTCTTGTGCGTATGCGTTGACATTTGTCTGTCACCCTGCTATAATAGGATGGTACGCATATGCAAATTCAAAAAAGGGGGGCCGTTCCATGTTGACTTACGATTTATCCAAGCGGAATAAGCCCCTGTATTATGCGCTGTACCTTGCCATACGCGCGGATATTTTAAGCGGCAAGCTATCGGAAAACGAAAAACTGCCCTCCCGCAGGGAACTCGCCGCCCACCTGAACGTGAGCGAAGTAACCGTAAACAACGCCTACCTGCAACTCTATGCGGAAGGCTATATCCGCTCCGAAACGCGCAAGGGCTGGTTTGTGTGCGAAGTGGAAAGGCAACCCACCGCAAAACTCCCCCTGCCCGAAAAATGCAGACCCTTGCCCGAAAAGCGGAAAGATCTTTCCCTCGGCAGTAACGCCGCTCTCTTTCCGTTTTCCACGTGGTCCAAGGTAACGAGGAAAGTTCTGGCGGACGAATACGATAAACTACTCTACGCCGCTCCCAACTGCGGCATTGCGCCCTTGCGGGAAGCCATAGCCGAGCACCTTGCCCGATTCCGAGGCATGGAAGTCAACTCCGAACGCATCGTCATCGGCTCGGGGGCGGAATATTTATACGGATTATTGGTGCAACTGCTCGGAACGGACTGCTTATATGCGCTGGAAGACCCGTCCTACCCCAAAATCGGCAAAGTGTACGCCGCCCACAACGCCCGTTGCGCCTACGTCCGCACGGATAAAGAGGGCATCGTTTTAAGCGAATTGCCGCCTCGGACGGGCGTATTGCACCTTTCCCCGTTGCACAGCTTCCCCTTAGGCGTCGTTACTTCCGCCGCACGGCGCAAAGCGGCACTGCAATGGGCGAGCGAAAAGCCCGATCGCTACATCGTAGAGGACGATTACGACAGCGAATTCCGACTGGAAGGCAAACCGCTGCGGACGATGTTTTCCGCCGATACGAACGGGTGCGTCGTGTATATGAACACCTTTTCGCAGACCGTTGCGCCGTCCATGCGTATCGGGTATATGATACTGCCCGACGGATTGTACGAAAAATTCGAGCAGACGCTCGGTTTTTACTCCTGCACGGTACCCGTGCTCGATCAGTTCGTGCTGGCGCGGTTCATTTCGGAAGGTTACTTTGAACGGCACCTTTCCCGCTTGAAAAAGGCGTACCGACAATCCCGCATAGACGCCGTAAAGAACTTACAGACGTTGCAGACGGGCATTCCCCTGCAAACGGAAAGCGAAGACGCCGCCCCCTATCTGATCGTCCGCGCGGAGACGGATATGAGCGACGAGGAACTCAAAAACTATCTTGCCGAACGGGGATTTACGGCTCGGGTACTTTCCGAGTACTATCATACCCCGAACCCGCCCGAGCATCTGTTGCTTTTGCACTATTTTGCCTTAAGCGGCACGCACTAATCTGAACGGAGAGCATTATGGAAGCATACCGGAATTTAAACCCCGAACAAGAAAAACCCGTAGCCGATACGGAAGGAGCGGTCCTCGTACTCGCAGGCGCCGGCAGCGGCAAAACGAGAGTGCTTACTTCCCGCATCGCACACCTCGTGAACGAACTGGATATTCGCCCCGGCAATATCCTTGCCATCACTTTTACCAATAAAGCCGCCAACGAAATGAAGGAACGCCTGCACTCCATGATACCGCTGGTAGGGAATATGTGGATATGCACGATCCACTCCATGTGCGTGCGCATCCTGCGCTCCTTTGGCGACAGAATCGGTTACGACAGCAACTTTTCCATTTACAGCGATACGGAAAGATCGAATATGCTCAAAAAAATCGCTTCCGAACTCGGCGCAGACGAAAAGGGGCTGAAAAACATAAAATACCACGTAGGCAATGCCAAGATGCTGGGGCTCGACCCGCCGTCTTATGCGGAAAGCGAAGATTTGCAATGCGAGCGGGACGCCAAGCTGATTACGGAAGCCTATACCCTGTACCAGAAACGCCTGAAAGAAAGCAACGCCATGGATTTTGACGATCTTCTGACGGAAACGCTGAGACTGCTTTCCACCGACGAGGACGCCGAGGAATACTTTTCCGACAAGTTCCGCTATATCCACGTGGACGAATTTCAGGATACGAACGAAGTACAGTTCAAAATCATCCGCCTGCTTGCCAAAAAGCACGGCAATTTATTCTGCGTAGGGGACGACGACCAATCCATTTACGGTTGGCGGGGCGCAAAGATAGAAAACATTCTGGATTTTGAAAAATTTTATCCCGACGCGCACGTATATAAACTCGAACAGAACTACCGTTCCACGAAGAACATTTTGCAGCTTGCCAACGCCGTCATCCGCAACAACATGGGCAGAAAGAGCAAAACGCTCTGGACGGAAAACGAACAGGGCGAAAGAGTCGATTTGCACGCCTGCAACGAAGAGGCGGAAGAAGCGCTCTATGCAGCGAAAAAGATATCCAATTACGTCCGCAACGGCGGCAGTTATTCCGAATGCGCCGTACTCATGCGCGTGAACGCCCTGACCCGTTCCTACGAACAGGAATTTATGAGCGACAACATTCCCTATAAGGTGTTCGGCGGTTTCCGCTTCTACGAACGCAAGGAAATCAAGGATATCCTCGCCTACCTGCGACTCGTATCCAACCCGTTCGACAGCGAAGCGGCAACCCGAATCATCAACGTGCCCAAACGGGGCATCGGCGAAACCACGGTTAAAAAATTAGAGGACTACGCCCAACGGGAAGAACTTTCCATATTCGACGCACTCATCAATCTGGACGAAATCGGTCTGACCGCCGCCACACGCAATAAATTACAGAAGTTTACCGATCTCATCAAGGAATTGATCATACAGAGCCAGAGTATGCCCGTGGACGAATTCGTGCGGGAAGTGATCGATAAAACGGATATGCGCTCCCAGTATGCGGACAAGACGGAAGAATCGGTAAGCAAGCTTGCCAATATAGACGAATTTATCAACGCCTCCGAGGAATACGTGAAGCTCAACCCCGACGCCACGCTGTCGGACTATCTCAATCAGGTTACTTTGAGCTCCGACACGGACGACATCAACGAAGACGACTGCGTTACGCTTGCCACCATTCACGCCGTAAAGGGATTGGAGTTTCCGTTCGTCATCATCTGCGGCTTGGAGGACGGGATCTTTCCGCTCTCCCGCGCGCAAAACGACGACGACCTTATGGAAGAGGAACGCCGCTTAATGTACGTTGCCATTACCCGTGCCCGAAAGCTCCTCTGCCTCTCCTATTCCAAAAGCCGTTTCTTATACGGGGAAAGAAACCGCACCAAGGAATCCATGTTCTTAAAAGAATTAGCTCCTGCCTTGGGCGTTTCTTCCGACCGTTCCTCCCGCTACGGATACGAATCGGATGGTTACGGCAACTTCCGGACGGGCTCGCCCTACCGCAACGGTTCCACGCAGAACGCCTCTTCGGAGAACCGCTCGGCTTACGGAAACCTCTTCCCGCCCGCATCTTCCGCAAACGAACGGACATACGGATACGCCGCCCAAAAGCAGCCTGCCCCCGTGCAGAATACCCCGTCCGCCCGCCCTGCTTCTCCGTCCGCCCGCCCTGCTTCTCCGTCCGCCCGCCCTGCGCAACAAACGGAAAACCGCTATGCCGTGGGGATGTTCGTACATCACCCCAAATTCGGGGACGGACAGATCACCGCCATCGAGGGCGCGCCCGGCAATTTGTTGCTCGTCGTCAACTTTCGGGAAGTCGGCTCCAAAAAGCTCTCCGCACGGCTTGCGCCGCTTGAAATCATTCAATAAGGAAACAAACGCATGGATATACAATCGGTTTTACGGGAAATTTCCGTAGTGCTGTTAGATATGGACGGCACCATCTATCTGGATGAAACGCCCATCGGCGATATGCAAAATACGTTGCGCGCCCTGCGCAAAGCGAACAAACAGCTCGTATACTGTACCAATAATTCTTCCAAAACGGCGGAAGAATACGTCCGCAAACTCAAACGGATCGGATTTTGGGAAGACGGCGATCTCGTCTATACCTCCGGCATGGCAACGCAGGAATATTTAAATGCGTTTTACGCCGATCGCACGGTCTATCTGGTCGGAACCGAAGAGCTCAGAAGCGACTTTGCGCAAAAGGGCGTAAAACTGCTTTCCGAATCGGATGCGGACAGGGGCGTCATTGCAGACGTGTGCGTATTGGCATACGATACCTCGCTTACCTTCGGAAAGCTGAAAAATATCAACCGCATGATCGTGCGGGGCGCATACTATATAGCCACCCACCCGGACGACGTTTGCCCTTCCAAGGAAGTGTTTCCCCCGGACGTCGGCTCGTTCATCCGACTTTTGGAATGCTCTTCCGGCAAAATGCCCGATCTCATCTGCGGTAAGCCCTTCACCGTCATGGGCGACTGCTTAAAACGCAAGCTCGGCATAGAAAGCAACCGCATTCTCATGGTCGGCGACCGCCTGCATACGGATATCCGATTCGGCGTGAATAACCGGTTTCATACCCTGCTCGTCATGAGCGGAGAGACCACTGCGGAAGTTTTGGCATACTCCCCCGATCGCCCGGAATGCGTTCTGAATTCCCTGAACGACGCCGTACAATATTTGTAATGCTAAAAACTGCCCCCTATTGACACGCAACGACCGAATGATATCGCCGTGCAACGCTTGTGATTTAAAAATTGCGCATAGCATAAACCCCTTCTTTTATTTTTGATAAAAGAAGGGGTTTTGTTTTTTCATTTTGCCGCACTCGGGTTCCTCTTTAAATTTTGCCGCGTCTGAGTTCTTCGATCGCCTTCGTTAAGAACACTTTTGCCGTGGAATTTTTCTGTACGCTTTCCAAAGCTTCCTCAAACGTGAACCATCTTGCCTCGTCCACTTCATCCGGATTGACGCTGATTTCGCCCGTTTCCGCAACCACGATAAAATTGAACATCAGCACGTTTCTCGGTTCATGGTAACGGGAAGACATATAGCGGAATTTTACGGTATCGCAACCCGTTTCTTCCCGCAGTTCCCGCACGACCGCTCTTTCCGCCGTTTCGCCCTTGCGGATATAGCCCGCAAACAGAATAAAGTCATTCTGTTTTTTGTGCCTTGCAAGCAAAACCCTGTCCTGCGCGCGGTTGACAACCACCATGCTGACCGCTGAATTAAACGGAGGAAATTTGAATTTCTGACACCGCACGCAATAAGGAATCAAACCTTCGTTTTCACAAAATCTTAAAGTCAACTTTTCACCACATTCCAAACAATGCATTTTCTTTTCCTCTTTCTTCTTAGTTTATTTCTATATCCCGTTCGTTCGTTTATATATTCTTATTCGTTTTCCAGCAATTCGGACATAAATTCCGCATAGTCGCCCCGATTCTGCTTGGTAAATTCGATCGCCGCAGAAGGATGCAGATTCATTCTGCCCGTCAAAAGATACTGAATATCATAGCCCCACGTGCATTCTTTGCGCAACGGCATCATGTATTTTTCCAAAAATTCCAGCACGGGGCGAATATTATACTTCGGATTCTTCAAAAAGCCGAGCAACAGCTCCATGGCGCAATTGCCTGCGCCTCTGCCCATGGCAAGCATGGTTCCGTCCAGATAGCTTACGCCGCGCGCCGTTGCGTCTATCGTGTTGGCAAATGCCAATCTCTGGTTATCGTGCGTATGGATTCCGACGAATTTACCGTATTTTTCCGCCACTTCCAGATACTTATCGGCAAGCGAGCGGATCTGTTCGGGATAGAGCGAACCAAAGCTATCTACTATATATATGCCGTCCACCGGACTCTGCCCGAGCATTTCCAATGCGTTAGAGATATCGTCCTCGCGGTTTTTGGAAATCGCCATAATGTTGACGGTCGTCTCGTAACCCAGTTTATGGCAATGCTCCACCATACTGATGGCGGAAGGAATGGAGTTGATATACGTTGCGATGCGATAAAGATCGATTGCGGAGTTCTTTTTTTCCGTAGCCGACTTCTTTAAGTCGCATCTGCCCACGTCTGCCATGACCGCTATTTTCAAGCCTTCCTTGTTCTCTTCGCTTTCTACAATCTCCCAGATTTTGTCCTCGTCGCAAAATTTCCACTTGCCGAATTTATGCTCGTTGAAAATCTCTTTGGAAGCTTTATAGCCCAGCTCCATATAATCAATTCCGGCGCGTTTATCCGTTTCAAACAATGCCCGAACAAATTCGTCCGCAAAAAAGAAGTTGTTTACCAACCCTCCGTCCCGTACCGTTGCATCTACTACTCTGATATCCTGCCTGACCGACAGC
>CAMAGA010000079.1 GCA_945833955.1 uncultured Clostridia bacterium | reverse complement strand
AAAATAAAGAAGAAGGTAAAATACATGGAAAAAGTAAAGATTTTTGCAGACAGAAATTTATGTATCGGTCAGATTGATAAGCATATCTATGCTTCCTTCATAGAACACCTCGGCAGAGCCGTTTACGAAGGTATCTATGAACCGGGGCATCCCAAGGCGGATGCGGACGGATTCCGTACCGACGTTGCACAGCTGATCAAGGAACTGAACGTGCCTATGGTCCGCTATCCCGGCGGAAACTTCGTATCCAACTATAATTGGCGGGACGGCATCGGTCCCAAAGAAAAGCGCCCGACGAGGCTGGACCTTGCCTGGTTCTCCACGGAAACCAATCAGTTCGGCACGGACGAGTTTATGAAGTGGTGTAAAAAGTTCGACATAGAGCCGATGATGACCGTCAATATGGGTACGGCAGGACCCAAGGAAGCGGCGGAACTCGTGGAATACTGCAATCACGCAGGCGGAACGACCATTTCCGATATGCGCAGAGCCAACGGGGCGGAAGACCCTTACAATATCGAATATTGGGCGATCGGAAACGAAATGGACGGCCCCTGGCAAATGGGGCATCTGACGGCGGAAGAGTATGCCAAAAAGGCAGTGGAAACGGCAAAGATGATGCGTTGGGCAAACGGCGAAGATAAGAACTTCCCCGATGCGAAGCCCTTGAAGCTCATCGTTTCCGGCAGTTCCAATCACGATATGCCCACCTTCCCCGAATGGGACAGAACCGTGCTGGAATATACCTTCCCGTACGTGGACAGACTTTCCATGCATCGTTATTACGAATGGGATGAAACCCGCAAACATCCGTTGGAAGACTTTATGGGTTCTGCCGACGATATGAGTGCGTTCATCAACGAAATCCGCGCAACCATTACCTACGTCAAGGCAAAGGAAACGGGGCGTTTGCGCCGTATGGGCTCCCGCGTTACCAAAAAACAGCTGGCGCATAACGTATATATCTCCTTCGACGAATGGAATATCTGGACGGTCAACGCGCCCCGCAGCGAACCTGCCTGGAAAAAAGCGCCGCACATTCTGGAAGACGTGTATACCTTCCAGGATATGCTCGTATTCGCAGGGCTGATGAATTCGCTTCTGAATAACTGCGACATCGTCAAGACGGCGTGCCTGGCACAGCTCGTCAACGTAATCGCTCCCATTATGACGGAAACGGGCGGCGGCACGCTCAAGCAGTCCTCCTATTACCCGTTCCTGTACGTTGCAAACAACGGCACGGGCGAAACCGTTCGTTCCATTTCCACTTCGGATAAGTTTGAAAATATGTACGGGGAAGCAAGATATATCAACGAAGCGGTTACGCACGACGCCCAAAAGCGGGAAGTATGCCTCTTCGTGTGCAACTACGATCAGTCCGCAAGAGAAGTGGAAGCGGAACTTCGTTCCTTCGGGGATCTCAAAGCGGTGGAATACGTGGAAATGACGCACAGCAACCTGTTTGCGACCAATAATTTTTCGCACCCGAACGACGTCGTGCCGCATAACAAGGACCTGCCCGCCGTAAAGGATAACAAGGTGGAACTGAAGCTCCCTGCCATGAGCTGGAGCTACCTGAAATTCCGTTATTGATTTTGATACGGATATTAAGACAATTCAAGCATACCAAAAGAGCGAAGCCGTAAAAAGCTTCGCTTTCGTTTGTCCGAATGCTGGCTGGAAACGGACGGTCGATGTTAAAAAAAAATACAAAAAAAATATTGAAAAATACGGTTGACATTATCGCCATAAAGGGATATAATTTATTAGAATTCTAACAGTTAGAAATCTAAATTTTGTAGAGGGACGTTATGAAACACATCGGAGGAATGGTATCGTGTTTGTCGCATCAGATCAAAAGGGAAGTCGACCGACGGTTTTCCGAGATCGGCGTATCGGGTACGCAGATGTTTTTGATCGGGTTTTTAATGCGCCACGAAATAAATAACCAACCCGTTTTTCAAAGAGATATCGAACGGGAACTGAATATCCGGGCGTCTTCGGTTACGAGTATGATCGTTTCCCTGGAAAGCGACGGCATTATATGCCGTAAGGCGAGTAGCGACGGCAGAAAGAAACAGGTATTGCTCACGGAAAAGGGGCATTCGCTTGCGAAAAAAAACTGCAGGACGCTCGAAGACGTGGATCAGGAAATCGTAAGAGGTATGACGGAAGCGGAAGTTGCCGATTTATTCCGTCTGCTCGATAAAGCAATCAATAACTTAAAAGGAGAATAAAGTCTTATGATCAAAACGTTGGCGAAAAGTATCAGACAATATAAAATAAAGACGATTCTGACGCCTATTGTCATGATCGGCGAGGCGGCAATGGAAATTTTCATTCCGTGGGTCATGTCCTTGCTGATCAAGGTATTGGAAGGCTCCACTTCCGATCCGTCATGGTTACAGGTGCTTGTCGGGAACATTACGTCCGATATGTTGGGACAGGTGGCAATCTACGGCGGCATCATGTTCGTAATGGCGGTGCTTTCCATGGCGTGCGGCGTGCTGGGCGGTAAACTTGCGTCCGAAGCGAGCGCAGGGTTCGTGGCAAATCTGCGGAACGATATGTATACGAACATACAGCGATTCTCGTTTTCCAATATCGACAAATTTTCGACTTCCTCGCTGATTACCCGTCTTACCACGGACGCAACCAACATTCAGATGTGCTTCCAGATGATGATCCGAATGCTCATCCGCGCTCCGATGCTCTTTATCTTTGCGTCGGTCATGTCCTTCCGCATTGCGGCGGATATTGCCGTCATCTTCCTCATTGCGTCGGTGGTAATGGCGCTGGTGATCGTATTCATCATCTCCCATGCGCATCCGAATTTCAAGATGATGTTTGAAAAGTACGACGAACTCAACGCCGTTGCGCAGGAAAACCTCGTCGGCATCCGCGTCGTCAAGTCTTACGTTCGGGAAGACCATGAAATCGAAAAATACAAAAATTCCACGAAGTCGGTGTACGATTATTCCATCAAGGCGGAAAAATGGCTCACCGCCATGATGCCCGTCGTTCAGCTCATCGTTTACGGCGTCATGATTTTAGTGCTTGCGATCGGCGGCAATAAGATTATTTACGGAACGGGTCTGGACGTCGGCGATCTGACTGCGCTTATCTCCTATTCCACGCAGATTCTTTCCGGCGTCATGATGGTTGCCATGGTTCTGAACTTCTTTGCAATGGCAAAGAACTCTGCCGACCGTGTTTCCGAAGTGCTGGAAGAAAAGAGCGATCTGCATAATCCCGAAAACCCCGTCGTTACCATGGCGGACGGCTCCATTGACTTTGAAAACGTTTCCTTCGTCTATAAGGACGGCGGAGAAGAAATTCTTGCCGATATCAATCTGCATATCGAGTCCGGGGAAACGATCGGCGTCATCGGCGCAACGGGTGCGGCAAAGTCCTCGCTCGTACAGCTCATCCCCCGCCTTTACGACGTTTCCGCAGGGTGCGTAAAAGTCGGCGGCGTAGACGTGCGGGATTACGACTTGACCTTCCTGCGGGATAACGTTTCCATGGTATTGCAGAAGAACGTTCTCTTTTCCGGTTCCATAGCCGAAAACCTGCGCTGGGGCAACAAGGACGCCACGGATGAACAGATAGAAGCCGCCGCAGAAGCCGCACAGGCAAAAGAGTTTGTGGAAAAGATCCCCGAAAAGTACGAGTATGATTTGGGGCAGGGCGGCGTAAACGTTTCCGGCGGACAGAAGCAGCGTCTTTGCATCGCAAGAGCGCTCTTAAAGAACCCGAAAGTCATTATTTTTGACGACTCGACTTCCGCAGTCGATACCAAGACGGACGCACTCATCCGTCAGTCGTTGCAGAAACAGTCGCCCGAAGTTACCAAGATCATCATTGCGCAACGTATCGCTTCCGTGCAGGACGCCGATCGGATCGTGGTACTCGATAACGGCAAAATTGCGGACTTCGGTACGCATACGGAACTCATGCAGCGTTGTGAAATTTATCGGGACGTCTATTATTCCCAAGTAAAGAGAGGTGAAGAAAATGCCTAATATGCCCGGTCAGAAAAGAGGACCCGTTTCTTCCAAAGGTGCATTCGTCTTTCCGGAAGGAATGCCCGAAGATTTACAGGAAGCCGTAAAAAGCGGCAAAAAACTCACCAAAGAACAAAAAAAGCGTTTACAGCCCTATAAAAAGGGAATCAAGCGCGTGAATCCGAACGGTCCCAAAAACTCCATGGGAACGTTCAAGCGACTGATGGGAATACTGTTGAAAAAGTATAAACTGAACTTCATCGTCGTTTGCATACTCATCGTATTTTCCGCCGTTGCTTCCATTGCCGGCTCGGCATTCCTCGGGTTTATCACTACGGAATGCCTCGTCCAGCAGGAGAGCGCCAACCCGGATCTTTCCCGATTTATCGGCTTGCTCGTTTCGCTCGGCTGTATTTTCCTGCTCGGCGCAACCAGTTCCTTCCTGTATCAAAGGGTCATGATGTATGCGGCGCAGGGTACCATGAAGGACATCCGGGACGAAATGTTCACGCATATGCAGACTTTGCCCTTGCGCTACTTCGATACGAATACGCACGGCGAACTGATGAGCCGCTATACGAACGATACGGATACGCTGCGGCAGATGCTCGGCTCGACCATTCCGCAGGTTATCTCGTCCGTCATTACCATTGTGGGCGTATTTGCGGCAATGCTCTTTTACAGCCTCACGCTGACTATCCTTGCAATCCTCTTCGTTATTCTGCTGGTGCTGCTCACCAAAGCCTTGGGCGGTAAATCCGCAACCTATTTCTTGAAGCAGCAGGTCGCTTTGGGTAAGGTCAACGGCTATATCGAAGAAATGATGGAAGGGCAGAAGGTAGTCAAGGTCTTCAATCACGAAGAGGAGGCAAAGCAGAACTTCTTTGCGCTGAACGAAGAGCTGCGGGAAAACATGACCCGAGCCAACGTAATCAGCAACATCATCGGACCGCTGATGAACAATATCGGGTATCTGCAATATATCATTATAGCCATTATCGGTGCGGCGCTCGCATTGCACGGCGGTACGGGAATGCTCTCCCTGTTTGCCACGTTGAACGCCACGGAAGAAGCCGCCACGGCGGTGTACCTCGGCGTGCTTACGTCCTTTTTGCCCTTGGTGCGCAGTTTCAATATGCCCATTCAGCAGGTTGCACAGCAGTTCAACTCCATCATCATGGCGCTTGCGGGGGCGGAGAGAATTTTCGATATCCTCGATGCGGAACCGGAAGACGAGGGCGGCAATATCACGCTGACCAAAGTCAGATACAATGCGGAAAAGGATAAGTACGAGGAAACTCCCGATGCGGAAATCTGGGCATGGCGCGTACCACATGAAGACGGCTACGTGGACTATATCAAGCTCCGCGGCGATATTCGGTTCAATAACGTAACGTTCCGCTATAATCCCGAATCGAGAATTATCCTGAACGACATCAGCCTGTACGCCAAGCCGGGGCAGAAGATTGCGTTCGTCGGTTCCACCGGTGCAGGCAAAACGACGATTACCAATCTCATCAACCGTTTCTACGATATCGAAAAGGGCGAAATTCTCTACGACGGATTGCCCATCCGATCCATTCATAAGGACGATCTGCGCAAGTCGCTCGGCGTGGTTTTACAGGATACGCACCTCTTTACGGGTACCGTTATGGATAACATTCGTTACGGCAGACTCAACGCCACGGACGAAGAATGCATCGAGGCAGCCAAGCTTGCCAATGCCGACTTCTTTATCCGACATCTGCCCGAAGGCTACCATACCATGCTGACTTCCGACGGCGCCAACCTTTCGCAGGGGCAAAGACAGCTCCTTGCCATCGCCCGCGCCATGGTTTCTTCCTGCCCCGTGCTCATCCTCGATGAAGCGACTTCCTCCATCGATACCAGAACGGAAAAACTCATCGAACAGGGACTGGATAAACTGATGGAAGGCAGAACGGTATTCGTCATAGCGCACAGGCTTTCCACGGTACGCAACTCGCACGCGATCATGGTTTTGGAACACGGCGTTATCATCGAAAGAGGCAATCACGAACAACTCATTGCACAGCACGGTAAATACTATCAATTATACACGGGTGCATTTGAATTGGACTAAAAATGCGGTAAAATTTGTTATTTTTTATAAAAAAGATGGGGCGGCAGGCTTGTCGACTCATCTTTTTTGCATTTTTGATAAAAATTTTTGCAAAAAAGAAGAAAAATACTTCAAAAAACTGTTTACAATTCGCATGATTTGCGTTAAAATATAAAAGATATCAAAGTGGGGTAGTATACCATATGAGTTTGGAGACGGGCAAAAAGATCGGCATTGCGCTGGGTAGCGGTGGCGCCAAGGGTGCGGCGCACCTCGGCGTGCTGAAGGCTTTTGAAGAACAGGGAATACGCTTTGACTGCGTTGCCGGTACGAGTATAGGCAGTATCGTAGGGGCGGCTTATGCCGCAGGGCTCTCCGCAGAGGAAACGGCACGGTTGGTGCAGAGCGTATACGTGCGGGACCGGACGGGGCAAATCGATTTCTGGAACGGCTTGGACCCGAGGCTCATTGCCACGCTGGTAGAGGAAAAACTTCCATATCAGACGATAGAATCGCTTCCCGTACCCTTTCGTGCGGTTGCCTGTACGGCGGATACGCAGGAAAAGAAGGTCTTTACGACGGGTTCCATCGGGGAGGCGTGTGCGGCTTCCTGTGCCATTCCGCCCTATTTCCGACCCATGCGACTGGATAGAAACTATATAGACGGCGCATTCGTGGATCCCGTTCCCACCGATGAAGTCGGGGCAATGGGTGCGGATTTTGTTATCGGCGTGGATCTGGACGGAGACGCGCAGGCGGAAGCGGATTTTATCATTCGCCCCGATTTAAGCGACTTTTCCGCAATGAGTTTGTTTTCGCTGTCTGCCATGTATGCAATCGGCTATCGGGCGGCGCATTCCGCCATGCCGACCATTCTGAATTTACTGCGCACGTTATAGAGAAGAAGGATAAAGATTATGATCAGACTGATGACGGCAGGGGAATCCCACGGCAAGGGATTGTTTGCGATTTTGGACGGCGTCCCCTCCAATTTACAGGTGAATACGGAGGAGATCGACCGCTATTTAAAACTGC
>CAMAGA010000078.1 GCA_945833955.1 uncultured Clostridia bacterium | reverse complement strand
ATAGGGGCCGATGGCGCTGTTGAACTGTACGCGGTAACCCTTGTTGACCTGTACGTTGCCCTGATCGTCCACCCAGGGAACACGGAACAGAATGACCCTCTCCGGTTCCACGAATCTTTCGAGCAGCGCCGCCTTTTCATATTCGGGGTGCCGTTCGATGACGGGTTCCAGCGTCATCAGAATTTCCGTTGCCGCCTGATGGAACTCCGGCTCGTTCGGGTTTTGCGCCTTTAAACGTTCTAATACTCTCTCTACGTAACGCATGATAAAAAACTCCTTTTATGCTTTGGTTTTTTTGTTTTTATCTTTTTTCATCATAACACTTTCCGTTTTTTTTGGCAAGGTATTTCCGTAATTCTACGTATTTGTTTTACTTATAAGTGCTATAATTTGTATTTTTGGCAGTACTCTTTATAAAAGCATCCGTAAGGGTATTCGCACTGCTCCCCGCAGGGAATTTGCGGTTCTTCCCCTCCGGCAACGGCACGGGCATTTTGCACCCGTTCAAACATACCTCTTCGCAAGGCGCGCACTGCCGCCGTTACGTCTTCCGCAACGAAGCGTTCCTGTGCGTCGAGGCTGTCCTCTTTGCCTGCCCGGGTGTGCAGAACGTAACACTTGCCGATTTTAACCCCTGCGCTTTCGATAACGTATCTTTGGAACGCCACGTCCGGCAGAAACACTTCGTGCATACAGACGGTGTTTTTGACTTCGTATAAGTCGTAGGCGCTTTCCGTTTTGTGCAGAATATCCGCCGCGCAGTACATACCGTAGGCAGAAAAAGCCGCCTCGCAAACCGTCTCCTGCCCTTCCGCAATCCATTCCTTCGTCTTTTGCAACATGGCGGCAAAATCGAGCTTTCCGTCCTCTTTATAAGTCGTCGCTTCCAGATATTTCCCGAAGTACCCCATCGCCAAATCGCCTGCGGCGTTGCCGTTATCCAGTTTTTGCCGGGTTTCGGGAGGAATCACCGCTTCCTCGGGTTTATGCACGTCCAGCCACAACATCTTCGGGCACTGTAAAAAATGAATATATTTCGTTTTGGTCAATAACGCCATATCTCTTCTCCTGTTTTTTTGTTTTTATTATAACGCATAAAGGAACGGAAAACAACCGGTTACTTCCATTTTTTTCGTCCGACCGAAAAATTTTTATTCCCTGCCGCATATAAAAACTCCGCCCATTAGATTGGGGCGGAGCAAAATTTCAACAGAGGATATCGAAGGTAACCTTATCCTGTTCCGACAGGGCGTAAAAGGATTGCAGTGCGGATAAGAACCGACCTGCATAATCGGGCGATTCGGCGTCTGCCGAACCTGCTGCGTCTTCGGAGCTTTCCGCGGCAAGGCGGATGCGACCGCCCGAACAGAGTTGCCAGATATATACGCCCGACGTATACTGCACGCTGACGACTTCCGCACGCATATTGCCGAATTGCGCTTCCGCGGCGGCAATGACTTCCAGAACCACCCCGAAAGCAGAGCCTGCCGTACTGCCGAGCACGTTTTTGCCGACCTCGTATTCGATAGAAAAGTCCGTAAGGCGGATATTGGCAGCGCCGTCTTCCCGATTGACGTTATCCTGCCGTTCGCAGAGGACCGTGCCGTCGTCCGCTACGATGGCGTACCGCCCGTTTTGTTCGGCGCAGAACATTTCCTTGCGCTCCGTTACGGTGAGAACGAGCCGATCGGGATAGCGGATTTCGCACGAGTCCATACGAAGATACGGGAAGTCCGCAAGCGCCTGCACCGCTTCCGACTTGCCGAACGTGATGAGCGACGAGCCGATGTACTTTTGCATGGCGGTATTCAGTTCGTTTACCTGCTCCTTGCCGTAATCGGTGTAAACGGTGGAGCGGACGTCGCAAAAGCGAAGAATGAAAGTATTGTTGACGGAGACCAGAATGCATAGAACGTATAAAAATACGGCGATGGAAGTATAAATCAGCTTCTTCTTCATATGTTCCGTCTTCATGCATTCTTTCTCCTAATGGTAAAAATCAGATAATCAGCCTGCGTATATCCGCACCGAGCGTGCGCAGTTTGCCTACGAGGTTATCGTAGCCGCGGTCCACGTATTTGCAACCGCCGACGAGCGTTTCGCCTTCCGCCCCGAGCGCCGCCGTAATCAAGGCGGCCCCGCCCCGCAAATCGGAAGCAAAGACCGTTCCGCCGTGCAGCTTGGGTACGCCCGTAATATGCGCCGTGTTGTGCGTAACGGTAATATCCGCCCCCATCCGGGCAAGTTCCGCCGCATAGGCAAAGCGGGATTCAAAGAGCGATTCGCATATATTCGTGGTACCCTTTGCCGTGGCGCACACTGCGGCGTACTGCGCCTGCAGATCGGTGGCAAAGCCCGGATAGGGCGCCGTGGTTACGTCCCCTGCCGCCGCAAGATCGTCCTTTCGGCTTATAATTATTCTATCATATTCCCGATATATCTTGCAACCGTTTCCTGCAATTTTTTCCGTTAAGGGGGTGAGAAATTTTTCGTTTACGCCGTCCAGCTGCACTTCCCCGCCGGCGGACGCCGCCATACAGAGAAAGGTGCCTGCCTCTATGCGGTCGGCCACGGGCAAAAAAGTTGCGCCGTGCAGGCGACGCACACCTCGGATTCGATACGTTCCGTCCTTCCATTTTACGTCTCCGCCCATGGCGGAAAGGAGTCGGGCAAGGTCCTCCACTTCCGGCTCCCGTGCGCCGTTGTAGATTGTGGTTTCCCCCTCCCCCAAGGCGGCGGCAAGCAGAACGTTTTCCGTTGCGCCCACGCTGGGGAAGGTGAATCGGACGGTTCCGCCCGAATGCGTGCGCTCGGAATGCAGTCCGCCTTCGTCCACGTGCGTATGCACGCCGATTGCGGCAAGACCGCCGAGGTGCAAATCCAGAGGCCTCGTGCCGATTTTGCAACCGCCGGGGAAGGCTATGGACGCAGAGCCGAAGCGGGCAAGGAGAGCGCCGAGCATACATACGGAGGAGCGCAGTCCGCCCGTCAGGTTTTGCGCCAGCGGTTTATTTTGCGTGCCCTGCGGATGCAGAATGAGGTCCCCCTCCCGATACTCGCACACTGCGCCGAGGTACGTGAGAATGCCCGCCATGGCGAATACGTCCGTGATGTGCGGACAGGCGCGGATGACGACCGGTTCGTCCGTTAAAATCGCCGCCGCCATCATCGGGAGTACGGCATTTTTTGCCCGTGCGATCTGCACTCTTCCGTATAATTTTTTGCCGCCTGCAATGCGGAATTGTTCCATATGCGATACCTCTTCGTATGTATATTGTATGCAAAAATCTTTTTTTTGCGACAGGGAAAACCTTACGGCAGACGGCAAAAACGCTTACCGCCGTTTGGGCAATGCGCTCCGCAGCGAAGATACCGATAAAAGGCGGGATGCGGCGTTTTGCGCCGAGATATTGTAAAGCACCCCGAAGGACGCCATGGTGACGATGAGCGAAGTGTTTCCGCTGGATATGAGCGGCAACGGGAGCCCCGTAGGCGGAATGGTTCCGCTGACGACGAGGGCGTTGAGCACCGTTTGCACGGCGTACACGAGCGTAATGCCCGAAGACAGAAGATACCCGAAGACGTCCGCACACCTCGCCGCTATGCGGAATGCTCGGTAGGAAATGAGCGCGTATACGGCAAAGAAGAGCACGATGCCGACGAATCCCAACTCCTCCCCGATGACGGCGAGGATGAAGTCGCTTTCCGCAAAGGGCAAAAAGCGGTACTTTTGCACGGACCCGAACAGCCCCTTGCCAAACAAGCCGCCTCCGCCCAGTGCGTACAGCGACTGAATGAGCTGATAGCCTTCCCCTTTGGGCGACGCCCACGGGTCAAGATAGGCGGAAAGCCGCTTTAAGCGGTAAGGTTCCGCAAAAATGAGCAACGGCACCGCCAGAACGAGCGGTATGACGATGGGCAACACGTTGCGCAGTTTGGTGCCGGAAAGGAAGATGAGCGCCGCCATGATGGCGGCAATGCATACGGTGACGGACATATTCGGCTCTAAAATGACGAGCACGCAGATACAGCCGCCCACGCCGAGTACGGGCAGGAGCGTGCGGAAGCGGTCCGTATTTTTGGCGTGCAGACCGAAGTGCGCCGCCGTAAACAGCACGAGCGCGTATTTGGCAAGCTCCGAGGGCTGCACGGTAAACGAGCCGAAGCCGATCCACCGTTTTGCGCCGTAACTTTCCTTACCGATGCCCGGCACGAAGACGAGCGCAAGCAGAATGAGCGCAACGACGGGCGCAACGATGCGGAACCGCACGAGTTTTTGATAATCGAGCCGTGCAAAGAGCAACATGGAGACGAGCCCCGCCGCATAGCCGATCGCCTGCTTTTTGACGAAGAAAAATTCGTCCCCGTACAGCACTTTGGCGTTATAGGAGCTTGCCGAATAGACCATCAGCACGCCGAAGAGAGAGACGGCGGCAACGAGAAAGAGCAGAAAAACGTCGCCTTTGGGTTTACCGCTATGAACCTTGACCAAGGCGTTATTCCTCTTGCCCCTTGCCGTTCGGCAGGCTTACGCCTGCATAATTACTTTGCACGGCGGCATTTTGCAACCCTGCGTATTGCAAGCCCGCATTCCGTGCGCCTGCGCTTTGGGTGAATGCGTTTTGGGTGAATGCGCTTTGGGCGGCGGCATTTTGGGTAGCTATACTTTGGGCGGCGTTTTGCAAATCTGCGTATTGCAAATGCTCCGCACCCGTATCCGCAAGGGGCGTGCTATTCTCTTCGCCCTGCTCTCCTTCGCCCCGCTCCGCTTTTAAGGAAAGGACGAGCTCCCGGAATTTATCGCCCCGTTCCTCGTAGTTGGAGAAGGCGTCGAAGCTGGCGCTGGCGGGGCTTAAAAGCACCGTTTGCCCGGGTTTGGCAAGGAGAGACGCAATGCGTACCGCCGTGGTGAAATCCGAACAGAGCGTCAGCTGCCGATACTTTGCCTGTGCCGCGCATTGCAAAAGCTTATAAGCATTTTCCCCGTACAGGACGGCGTGCACGACGTTGGAAGCGAAGAGCTTGGTAAAGAGGAGCGTGTAGTCGTAACCCTTATCCTTGCCGCCCACGAGCAGGATCGTCGGTTCCGTCATGCTTTCCACGGCTTTGAGCGTGGCGTCCACGTTGGTGCCTTTGCTGTCGTCTATATACGTTACGCCGCCCACCGTGGCAACCGTTTCTATGCGATGCCTTGCGCCCTTGAATTTGGCGAGTGCGGCGGCGATGACTTCCGATTCCACGCCGAGTATTTTGGCTACGCAGATGGCGGCAAGCGCATTCTCGATATTGTGTTTACCGCCGAGCGCCAGGCTCTGCACGTCCGTGACGAGTTCGCCCATATAGTATAAGCAGTTGCCCGCAAGGTATGCCCCGTCCGTCTGGCGGCGGGAAGAAAAGAAGACGACTTTGGCGCGCAAGCCCTCCGCAAAGGAAGACACGACGGGGTCGTCCGCATTGAGCACGGCGTATTCGCTCTCCTTTAAATTGGCAAGCAGTTTCCGCTTTAAGAATATGTAGTTATTCATATTGTAATGGCGGTTGAGGTGGTCTTCCGTAATATTGGTCACCACGGCGATATGCGGCTTGTGGTCGGCAAGCGTTTCCAGCTGAAAACTGGATACTTCCGCCACGAGCGTATGGGAAAAATCAGATTGTTCCGCAAGGGGCAGCATGGGCGTGCCCACGTTGCCGCACGCCGTAGCAGGCAGGTTGGCGGCGTTTAAAATATCCGTAATCATGCCGACCGTAGTCGTTTTGCCGTTGGTGCCCGTTACGGCGACCGTTCTTGCCCGAACGACGGAAAAGGCGAGCTGCATCTCCCCCACGATGCGCTTTTTTGCCTTGCGGAAGGCGACGGGATAGCGGTTATCGATGGGCACGCCCGGGCTTAAAACGAGCACGTCTATGCGGGATGCGGCTTGTTCGGGGCTGTCCGCAGATAAGCGGGACGCACCCATTTTGCCGAGGCGTTCCACGTTTTCCGCAACGGCACCTTCCGAAACGTCGTCGTAGAGAAAGACCTTTGCGCCCCTTGCGAGCAAAAACTCCGCGGCGGCAATCCCCGAACGGGATATGCCCATGACTAAAAACGATTGATTGGTGTAATCCATAAATACCTCCTGATTTTAAACGATGAGCGAACAGACCGCAACGAGCCCCATGCCGACGGAAAGGAGCGAGTACGCATACACGATTTTTTGTTCCGAATACCCCTTCATCTGAAAGTGGTGATGCAGGGGCGACATACGGAAGATGCGCTTATGCGTAAGCTTGAATACTGCGACCTGTAAAATGACGGAAATACCCGAAAGCAGAAAGGGTATGCCTAAGATAACGATATAGAAGGCGTTGCCCGAAACGAGGGAGAGCGTGGCGATGACGCCGCCGAGCGCCAGCGAACCCGTATCCCCCATGAACACGGACGCCTTGCCCGTATTGAACAGTAAAAATGCGGCAAGCGCCCCGACGAACGCAAAGGCGACCACGGAAAGGGAAGCCATTTCCGCCTGTATCATCAGAATAATGCCGAGAAACGCCAGATACACGAGGGAACAGGCGGCGGCAAGGCCGTCTGCGCCGTCCGTCAGATTGACGCAGTTGACCGTTGCGGCGTACACGAAGATACCGAACGGGATAAACCATGCGCCCAGATCAAAGGAAAGGTACGTGAACGGCACGTAAACCTCCGTAAAGCCGAAGCGGTAGGCGTAAACGGAAGCCGCCGCCCCGACCGCCAGCAAAAACAGCATCTTTTGCCACGCTCGGAGCCCCTGATTTTTGCCGCCGCGGATTTTGAAAAAGTCATCCAAAAACCCGACGAAGAGAAAGGCGAGTGCGGACACGCACGCAACGAGTACAGGTCTTTCCTGCGAAAAGCAGATGGCGGCGACGGCGGCTATCGGAACGAACACCACGCCGCCCATGGTGGGCGTACCCTGTTTTTGGGCGTGCATTTCCACGTAGCTTAAAATGTTCTGCCCGGCTTTTACCTTGCGCAGCAGCGGTATGACGAGCGGATAGAGAAGAAGCGAGGCGAAAAATGCGATAAAAATAACAAAAAGTAACCTATTCATTGGATTGTTTTAAAAGTTCCCTGATTATAGTTTTATCGTCCATGGGGATTTTTATGCCTGCAATCTCCTGGTACTTTTCCGCTCCCT
>CAMAGA010000077.1 GCA_945833955.1 uncultured Clostridia bacterium | reverse complement strand
ACATGGGGAGCCGAACAGGGATGCAATGAATGCGTTTACCGTAAATCCAAAGCGGGACGATATCCTTCTTTTGGGGTATAACCGGGATATGTCGTTCGAGATAAAATACGGTGTGGGCGGTATTCCTTATACAGACGGCGCGCTCTCTGCGGTGGCGAATATCGGGTTGCACGGTTCGTTTTATGTGCGGGTGATGAACGCCGTTATGCTGTATGGAGCTTTTAAGCTTTACGAAAAAATTACTCCCGATGACGTGCAGCGTATACTTCTCCCCGAGTTGCAGGATATTATGAAGGGGATGGTGGCGGAAATGTTGCAGCGCTACGGTTATGAATTATTCTCGCACCAAAACGAATTGGCAGAACAACTGAATAGCTGTGGCGCTATTCAGGAAAAGCTGGAAGCCATGGGGCTGGGTATGGATAGAGGCTTTACGGTAGATTGGAATCTGGATGAATTGCAACGGTTAAAACAAAAGGATGCAAAACGGCGCAGAAAGGAAAGAGACGAGTTCAAGCAGTTGGAGACGATTATAGCTTTACGGGATAGTATGCAGGCCATTGCGAAGCCGCCCGTACGGGATGGCAAAGTCTGCCCTGAATGCAAAGCACCCGTATCATCCCCAATGACGTACTGCGTAAAGTGCGGTAAATACTTAAAATAAAGCAGGGAACAACGGGATAGATTGGTTTGTAAACTGGGAAAGACGCAACGTCGGAATAAAAAGGCGGCCTTTAATTGGAAGGTCGCCTTTGGTTTTGCGTTCGGATTGATTAGTCCAAAATTTATCGCTTGGCTACGATATTGACGATATTCACCATGCCGCTCTTTCTGTCCCTGACAACGATGGACTTGATGACGGTTAAAGGTGCGCCCTGCTTTTCTTCCAACGCCTGAATGACGGCAGCTTTTACGTCGTCGTCCTTTAAGTCGGAAGCGATATCGAGATTCAGGCACTTTTTACCGTTGAGCGTAACGGCGATATTGATCGTTTCATCGATCATGTTTACGTTTTCACGCAGGGCAGGCCACTTTTCAAAATAGGTGCAGCCTTCGTGACCGAGTCTCTGCCACAGCTCGTCCGCCATGTACGGCGCAAACGGGGAGAGCATCAGTACGAGTTCTTCCAGCGTCTTTTTGGAGAAGGGCTTGAGGGCGGAAATATTGTTGATACAGATATTCAGCGCAGTGATGGCGGTGTTGTACTTCATTCTTTCGATGTCTTCCGCCAGCTTTGCATTCAGGATATTCAGCTGTTTGGAGACTTCCTTGTTTTCCGCCTCTTCGGCAACCGTTTCCGCATAGCCCGTTTCGCTGCCGCCCGTGATTATATCCCAGATACGGGAGAGCAATTTTACGGTACCGCCGATATTCTTGGTATCCCAGATTCTGCCGTCCGTTACGGGCGCCATGGACATTAAGAATACGCGGAAGCTGTCTGCGCCGTAGTCGCGGATGACGTCGTCGGGGTTGACTACGTTGCGGAGCGATTTGCTCATCTTGGCGTATTCGCGGGTAACGGGCACGTCCTTATCCTCTTCTACGTAGAATTCGGAACCGGCGGTAACGTAGTAGTTGCCGTCCTCCCGCTGTTCCACTTCGTCGATGGGAATGATTACGCCTCTGGCAGAGCGGTAGGCATAGCTGGTGAGCATACCCTGATTGATGAGGCGTTTGAACGGCTCTTCGGTGCGGATAACGCCGAGGTCGTGCAGGGCAAGATACCAGAAACGGGAATAGAGTAGGTGGCTCGTGGCGTGTTCGGTGCCGCCGATATAGAGGTCAACGGAGCCCCATGCGTCTTCTACGGCAGGGTCTACCAGATAGTCGGAATTCTTGGGATCCATATAGCGCAACGGATACCAGCAGGAGCCTGCCCACTGCGGCATGGTGGAAAGTTCTCTTTCCCCTTTCATGCCGGTTACGGGGTCGGTAACCTGTACCCAATCGGTAGCCTTTGCCAAAGCGGACTTGCCGTCCCCTGCGGGGGCGTAGTCGTTATCGGGCAAAACGGGCAGGGTCAGGGGCAGTTCGCTTTCCGCAACGGAAGTGGTAGTGCCGTCTTCCCAGTTGATGAGGGGAATCGGTTCTCCCCAGTAACGTTGGCGGGCAAATACCCAATCCCGCATTTTAAAGCAGGTGATGAATTTGCCTAATTTGTGTTCGACGACGTAGTTGCCGACCAGTTCCGCACACTCCTTCAGACCTTTGCCTTCCAGTTGCAATTCGTTGTAAACGGGGTTCGTGTTGGGCAACGCTTTGCCTTCCTCTTCCCATGCCATTTCGCCTGCCAATATCTTTTTGGCAATCTCCGCATCCTTCGGAACGAACAGCGGGATAATGGCAAGGTTCTTGGCTACGGCAAAGTCGAAGTCTCTGGAATCGTGGGAGGCAACGCCCATAACGGCGCCCGTACCGTGATCTTTCAGGACGTAATCGGCAACGTAAACGGGTACCTTGTCGCCTGTGAGCGGGTTTTCCACATAGTAACCCGTAAAGGCGCCCGTCTTTTCGCCCGTATTCATTTTACGCTGTTTTTCGCTGGCAAGCGCAGTCTTTTTGACGTATTCGTCTACTTCCGCTTTCTGCTCAGGGGTAACGATATCCTTTACGATATCGAGGTCGGGCGCAATGACGAGGAAGGAAACGCCCCAGATCGTTTCGATATGGGTAGTGAACACTTCGATGTCGGGTCCGCCGTTCGTGCCGCGGAATACGATCTGCACGCCCTTGGTTTTGCCGATCCAGACGCGCTGCTGTTCCTTGATGGATTCCGACCAGTCGAGCTTTTCGAGGCCTTGGAGCAGTCTGTCCGCATAGGCGGTGATGCGCATTTTGACCTGCTTCATCGCTTTTTTTACGACTTCGTAGCCGTGTTCGGTTCTGCCGTCCGCCATGACTTCTTCGTTGGCAACGACGGTATTGAGCGCAGGGCACCAGTTTACTTCGGAATAGTCGTAGTAAACGAGGCGTTTGGTATTTTTGTAGTCGGAAACCGCCTTTGCGCCCTGCAAACGAACGGATTCGGGGATGGGCAGTTCTTCGATGGGGCGGGCTTTCTGTTGCTCTTCGTCAAACCATGCGTTGTACAGCTTTAAAAAGATGTACTGCGTCCACTTGTAATATTCGGGGTCGGTGGTGTAAATTTCCCTGTCCCAGTCATAGGAAAGCCCGATGAGCTGCATCTGTCTTTTATAGTTTTCGGCGTTGACTTTGGTCACTACGCTCGGGTGTTCGTGCATTTTAACGGCGTAGCGTTCCGCAGGCAACCCGAAGGCGTCCCACCCCATGGGGTGCAGAACGTTGAAACCGTGCATACGCTTGTAACGGCAATAGATATCGGAAGCGATGTATCCGACGGGATGCCCGACGTGCAGGCCCGCGCCGGAAGGATAAGGGAACATATCCAGACAATAAAAGGATTTTTCCCCGGGTTTGGGCGTTTGGGAACGGAAAATATTGTTCCGGTACCAATACTTTCTCCATTTGTTTTCAAACTCGGTGATAGCCGAAAGGTTATAACCGCTGGTTTTTACGATGTCATCCATAAATTCACCTCGTAAGGAACGTTTTCTCTCTTTTGTTTATTATACATTTTACAGTATTTTTTGTCAATCGTTTTTTCCGTATCGCGAAAGGGGAAAGCGCAAAATCAAAAAAATTTTTAATTTGCGGCTGAAATTCATACTCCGTTAATATTGCTCTTTTAAAATAAAGAGGCAAGAACGGAAATATATATTTTACAGAAGGGAATTGCACGGGGAAGAATATGGAATCGGAGTCCCTTTCCATGCGGCTTTTTCGGCAAAACGAGGTAAAATGCAATGAATATAGGACAAACAGAAAATCTTTATACGATTCTGACCAAAACTGCCGAATTGCGCATCTATAACTTCGGCGATTTGAATGCGTCGGAAAAGCGTTTGGTGGACGCCGTGTTCGACGCTTCGGAAAAGGGCGAACGTCTGATTTCCATTCAGCTTGCCGAGCGGCTCGGCGTAACCCGTTCGGCTATTTCACAGGCAATCAACCGTTTGGAAGAAAAGCAGATTTTGCAACGGGTGAAGGATAAAAAGGACAAGAAGATTGCCTATATCGAGTTTACGCCTGCCATGCGGCAAAGCCTGGACGAGCAGAAGGCGAGCATCCTTGCCGGGTTGCAAAAGGCTATGGAAAAGATGGGTTCGTCGGAAACGGAATACTTTATCCGTTCGGCAGATAAGTTTTTGCGACTGTATGAAGAAGCGAAGGGATGAGCACGGATAAAAAACGGTACGGCTATGCTGCGCTACCTTGTCGGGGTGCCGCTTTGCACGTAAAACGGTACGGTTGTGCGGCTATGTGCAACGGTTCCGCCGCCTTGCTGTTTTGCGGATCGTACTATCCCGTAGCGCTTTCGCAATCGCAAGCAGAAAACAAAATTGCTTACAGTTTAAAATAAGTTTTCCTCTTATTTTATGAATCTCCTAATATAAGTAAAGGGCAAGCCGAAAGGCTTGCCTTTTACTTGCTATCCCAAAAAGAATATGTTATACTATAAAAAAGGAGAAGGCTCGGATGGATATGGATTTAACTGCGCTTTCCGCACGGTTTCACGTTTGCGCAGAGGAAAGAAACAAGACGGGATTTGCCCGATTTTTTGCGGAGAGAAAGAACGATTGCATCGCCGTACTTTGCGACGGCAATACCAAGCCCTATGCGCTCGCTTTTTTAAAGGAGCTTGCAAAAAGGAGCGTGCGTGCCTATGCGGTAGAGTTGCCAAGTAAGGAACCCGTTGCGGATGAAGCCACCGTAGAGTTTGTAACTCGGCGAACGCAGGGCGCAACGTACCTTTTGGCGGTCGGGGCGGGCACCCTGAACGATCTTGCCAAATACAGCGGTTTTTTACAGCAAAAAAAGAGCGGCATTTTAGCGACTGCCGCTTCCATGGACGGGTTTTCCTCCGGGGTGACGCCGCTCATTGAAAACGGCTTCAAAATTACCCGCAACGCACAGACGGCGAGTAACGTTCTGATCGATTACGATTTGCTTGCCACGGCGCCTGCCGTGATGACGGGCGCGGGCGTAGGGGATATACTGGCAAAGTTCTGCTGCCTTGCCGATTGGAAAATGTCCCACCTATTATTGCATGAGGATTATAACGAAGAAGCGGCTTCGCTCATGCGTGCGGCTTTGACGGACTGCAATAATAGCGTGGCGGATATTTTGCAGGGCGGGGAAAGGGGGCTTTCCGCTTTGATGCGGGCTTTGCTCGTTTCCGGGTACGCCATGGTACTTGCCGGATCGTCCCGTCCTGCTTCCGGAGCGGAACACCATATGTCCCACTATCTGGAAATGGACTTTTTAAGGCGCGGTAAACCCATTCCCCTGCACGGCGTAAAAGTGGGGCTGGGCACTATGGTTTCCCTTTGGCTATATCATACGATGGAAGAAAGTCGGTTCGACGCCGTTTTCGGTGCGGAAACGGTGCGGCAACTTGCAAAGGACCTGCCTTCGGCGGAGTACGTGCAAAAAATATTGCAATCCTTCGGCTGTCCGACCCGTTTTTCGGACTTGGACGTATCGAAGGAGACCGTTCGGGAGATGTTCTTTTCGGCATATAAAATTCGGGATCGCTTTACCATTCTTGCGCTGTATAATCGGGAAGATATCATGCGGTGCGTGGCGGACGACCTGATAGATCTATTTTATTAAAGGAGGAAAGGGATATGCAGATCGGCGTTTCTACGGCTGCCGTATTCGGGCGTTACGATACGGAGGAAGCCATTCCTGTGCTCGATTCGCTCGGCGTGCGCTATACGGAAGTTTTTTGTTCCACCTTCAGCGAATACGGAAGGGAGTTCGGAAAAATCATCAATCAAAACAAAGGGGAAAGCAAAATGGTCATTCATTCCGTGCACGCTTTACCCACGCAGTTCGAGCCGCAGCTCTTCCATAAAAACGAAAGAATCTGTTCGGATGCGTTCCGGATAGCGGAACGGGTGCTCGCTCTTGCGCAGGAGATCGGTGCGACGCATTATACTTTCCATGGTCTTGCTCGGTATAAGCGTTCTTCCCGAAATGCAAAATACGACGTTCCCTTTCTGGCGGAAAGGCTCAATCGTCTTTCGCAACTGGCAAAGGAATACGGCGTAACCGTCTGCCATGAAAACGTGGAGTGGGCGTACTATAACCGACCGGGGCTCTTTGGCGAATTAAAGCCGCTTTGCCCCGACCTCGGCGCGGTATTGGATATCAAGCAGGCGCGCATTTCCGGCTATCCCGTAAGCGAATACATACGCGATATGGGCGACAGAATACGGCACGTGCACGTTTCCGATATAGACGAAAACGGCAGAATGTGTCTGCCCGGGAAGGGAATCACCGACTTTGCGGAGCTATTCCGCACGTTGCGCGGCGAGGGATTTGACGGTTGCGTTCTGTTGGAACCGTACGAGCATGATTACGAGCGACTGGAAGAGCTTCGGGAGTCCTATACGTATTTGCAGGAAATAGCGGATAAAACGCAATAAAACAAAAAAATCGACCGATATTTTATATCGGTCGATTTTTTGCAACGGGAAACGGGGTTACTTCGTTTCTTCAATCGTATCGAACAACTCGTTTGCAATGCTCAGGAAGGAGTCGATCTTATTCGTACCCATCTTTTCGATAACTTTTGCCAAAGATTCGCAGCAAAGAGCCTGCTGTTTTTCATACAGCTCTTCTGCCTCCGGGGAAAGTTCGATGTAGGCGATCTTTCGGTCGGTCTTATCGGCAACGCGTTTTACGATGTTGCGATCTTCCAGTTTATTTACCATTTGAGAAATAGCCGAACGAGTCACTCCCAGACTTTCTGCAAGCTGCGTAGAGATAATTCTTTCCCCTCTGATTTTGCTTGCAACAACTTCTTCGATCAGGCGCATTTCCGAATTGTTGAATTGTGTCTTTTCTTTGGAAAAGCGTAAATTTTCCGCTCTCTTAATTACCTTCAGAATCTGGCTCAGATAGTTTGTAGTATCCATTTTTTGGATTTACCTCCCTTGGTTAATTTTTAGCTTATGTATAATGCAAGAAATACCTGCACCCTCATTATAACATAATTCTTTGCATAATTCAAGTGTTTTAAAAAAGATTTACATTAAAATAATTCGTTTTTATAAAAATAAATAAACGTTTTGCAATGCAAATTACGTTCATGCGACGAATATCGCAGATATGTC
>CAMAGA010000076.1 GCA_945833955.1 uncultured Clostridia bacterium | reverse complement strand
AGGCGCGGACGAAAGCCTCGTTTTCCATAGGGATTTTTGGAAACATTGTAAAAGAGTAGCAAAAATTTTGCTACTCTTTACTTTTTGCTTTGTAAAAACATACGACTTAAATTCGTTCAGTATAATGCACAACGCTTTTCAAAGTGTTGATTTATAAAATCAACCGTTCGACAAATCTGATTTAAAATTCCGAATAGTAATGTCTGACCAATAACCAACTTTTCTTTTTTTTCTTTGTTTTATCTTCTATATAAAAAGCACTGCCTAAAAAGCTAACTATATGAATTCTTTTGTCGTCTCTGTTGATGTCTTGCATTAAATTTACTACGTCACAATTATCTTCGTGAAAATGACCTATTTCAAAACCTTGCTTTTTTCTCTTTGAATATACGACGGTAGTTTCCGCGGTATCCGGGAGAAAGCGCAAATAGAGCCCGCCCAAATCCCAAACAAATTGGTCATCGTTTATTATTTCCACGTTCCCTTTTAACTTGGCAGACTTCACGTATTCCATTATGGATAAAAATTCGGCACTCATATTTATAGTCACTCCCGATTTTTATTTTCTGAATTATCTTTTTTCATTTGCTCCGCTAATCCGACCATTTGTGCTTTTCCAGGGAAGCCACCTTTACGTCGTCGTGTTCTGCAAAGTAACGGCGTTTATACTCGGCAAGCGTCTCCGCTCGCTCTTTGCCGTCCGAAAGCAGCTCCTCCATTTCCTCGGGCAAAAAATCGCCGTCGTCCACTTCCCCGTCGTAACGGGCAAAAACCTTCATTCTATCCCATTCGGACATACCGTCTTTTCCTCCCGTCTTTCTTTTTTTACAGCGGCTTTTTCCGTTCCATGCCGTTGCCGCGCGGATACTTTGCCGGCGTTGCCCGTTCCTTGCAGGCTACCGCGAGCGTGCGCACGCTCTCCTCCCCCGTATACCCGTATAGTTTATATTCCGCCACCCCTGAAAGCTTTGCGCCGAGCTGCCCAAGGGCATTTTCCGCACGGGCGATTTCCTCGGCGGCGTCCCCTTTGTAGGCGATCATTTTGCCCCCGACGCGCACGAACGGCAGGCAATATTCCGCTAAAATCCGCATTTCCGCCACGGCGCGGGCGGTGCAACAGTCGAATTTTTCCCGATACTGGCCGTCCTTTGCAAAATCTTCCGCCCGTCCGTTCAGTATACTAACATCGGTTATCCCCAACCTTTCCACTGCGGCGCGCAAAAATGCGCATTTTTTGCCCACGCTTTCCACCAGCGTAAAACGCAAATCGGGGCGGATGATTTTCAGCGGCAGGGAAGGGAAGCCCGCACCCGATCCGATTTCGACGACGGAAGCGTTGGCGGGAAATAAATATTCCCCCGCAACGCTGTCTAAAAAATGCTTTTCGTAGACGGCGGGCTCTTCTTTTATGGAAGTCAGGTTGTATTTTTGGTTGAATTCAGTGAGGATTTCGTAAAATGCGCGGAATTTTTCACGGTACGTTCCGTCTATCTGCGCCCGATACGAATCCATATCCGGTATCTGCATTTTCATAGTACCCTCATTATAGCACGGCGTTTGCATTTTTTCAACTCATTCGCCCGCATTTTTCCGCATTTTCCGCCGTGCATTTTACAAGGAAGTGGAAATGTGGAAAAAAGTTATCCACATCGGTGGATAACTCGGTGGATAACTTGTGAAATTGTAAATTTATTTTATAATATTTTCGCATTTTTTGCGTTTTAGAAAAATCTTTGCAAGAAAGCGCATTTTTCCCGTTGCACATTCCCACTTTTTGTACACTGCGTCATCCACAAAAAAATGCCGATTTATCCACAACGGAAAAATCCGTAAAAACACTTGCATTTTGCTGCATTTTCCTCTATAATGAAGAAAAACGGGCATTTTTTTCGGGAAGAGGAAAAGTTGTCCACATTTCCACACGCTCTACTACTTTTAAATCTATACGTCAAAAAAAATAATATCCGAAAATGGAGGGACATTATGAAATTCAACTGCGAGGGTATATACCTTTCGGAAGCGATCATGCGCGTTTCCAAAGCCTGCGCCGCTCAGACCACCGCACCGATTCTGTCTTGCGTGCATTTTGCCGCCAAGAACGATACTTTAACGCTGACCGCCACCGACGGCGAAATCACCATCCGCAAAAGCATCCCGGCGGAGATTTTGGAGGAGGGGGAAGTTTGCGTTCCGGGAAGGCTCCTTGCCGATTTTATCAAGAAACTGGAAACGGAAAGCCTTTCGCTGCAGACGACGGACGGAACGCTGCGCATCGGATACGGAGAATCCGCTTCCGTACTGCAAACGCTGCCGGCGGACGACTTCCCGGGGTTGGACCTCGACGTGCAGGAAGATCACTTCGTGATGACGAGGGCGGCTTTTAAGGACCTCGTTGCCAAAACGGCATTTTGCTGCGCTTCCGACGATTCGAGGCCTATCTTAAAAGGGTGCCTGGTGGAAATCTCCGAAAACGCCGTTACCGCCACCGCGCTGGACGGGTATCGCCTGGCTACCTGCAAGAGAAGCTGCGTTTCCGCTTCGGGGAACCTGCGCATCATCTGCCCTGCCAGAACCTTAAACGAAATTGCGAGAATGATCCCCGACGGAGACGGAGAACTCACCGTGTTCGTCCGTTCCGGCATGATGATGGTGAAGATGGAAGATACCATTCTGACGTCCAAGCTGTATAAGGGGGACTTCATCGACAAAAACACGCTCATCCCGACGCGTTTCGAGACGGTCGTCACGGTGAAAAAGTCCGCACTTTCGGAGAGTATCGAGCGGGCCGCGGTCATGGTCAAGGCGGATCGGTACAGCCTCGTCATCTTTGACATCGGGCAGGAACAGATCGGCGTCACTTCCGCTTCCGACCTCGGCAACGTGCGCGAAAACGTAAAGGCGCAGACGGAAGGCAAGGAACTGCGCATCGCCATGAACTCTAAATATATGTTGGAAAGTATGCGCGCCATCGACGGGGAAACGGTGCGCATCGGGTTCAACTCCGCCATCTCTCCGCTCGTTTGTACGGACGCGGACGAGGCGGACGCCGTGGATCTGACTTACCTGATATTGCCGGTACGCACGCAGGGATAAAACCGTTCGACGGAAAAATAAAAAATTCAAGCCGGAAATCTTTAAAAGAGAAAAAGATACCGATAAAAACGCTTGACTTGAATGCAATTATTTTTTATAATAAACGAAGAAAAAATTTTTTTATAAACAGGAGATATCACCATGAAGAGAACATATCAGCCCAAGAAGAGACAGAGAAGCAAAGTACACGGCTTCAGAAAGAGAATGGCTACCAAAGGCGGCAGAAATGTTTTGCAGAGAAGAAGAAATAAGGGTAGAGCCAAGCTTTCCGCATAAGCGAGGAGCTATGACTTTTCTCTTCGGCTTTTGAGAAAAGATCGAACCATGCGTTTTTGCGCCTGAAAACTCCTTTTCAGGCGCAAAGCAGAAAAAAAGCTGGGATAGTCTTCCCCGCTTTTTTCGTATCTGCGGTTCGCTTTGCTGAAAAAAGTCGGACCTGCCCCCAAAACAATGCAATACTACAGAATCAAAAAACAAAAAGACTTGACCAGGCTGTTTTCCAAGGGGAAAAGGGCGTATTCCTCGGCGCTGACCGTCGTGTACGTTCCTGCGGAAAGAACGTCGCTTGCCGTATGCGTCGGCAAAAAACACGGCAAAAGCGTAAAACGCAATCGGATCAAGCGGCTTTTGCGGGAAGCCTTCCGCGCGGTGTGTAAAGAAAATGCTTTTCACGCCCCTTTTGCATTTGCGTTAATGCCCAAAGAGGCGGAATCCTACTCCTTTGCAACCTTTAAAAAAGCTTTTTTTTACGCCGTGAAAAAGGCGAAGCTGATCGAAGACAAGGGCGACCGTAAATAAGTAAATAAAATCGGGTAAATCAATACGGAGGGAACCGTGAAACGCTTATGCGCTGCAATCGGGTTTTGGGCCAAGAGTGCGGTTATGCGGGCAATCCGCTTTTATCAACGGCGGCTTTCCCGCCATACCTGCCTGTATCGGCCCACTTGCTCCCAATATATGTTGGAAGCGGTGAATAACTGCGGCGTGATTTGGGGCGTGCTTTTGGGGCTTTGGCGCATTTTGCGCTGCAATCCGCTTTCCAAAGGCGGCGTAGACCCGGCGCCGGAAAAAAGAAGCCGCCAAAAATGGTTGCTGTAAAGGCAACGAATCTATCAAATAAGGAAACAACGCAATGAATTTTTGGAATATGTTATCCGCTTTGGACGCACCGAGCTTTACGATGCTGGGCGCAGGGGCGGAAATCAAACTCAACTGGATAGGCGTCATTATCCGTTGGCTCATCGAGAGCATCGGCATTACGGGCGTGGGCATCATCGTGTTTACGCTGGCTTTGAAACTGCTCGTGCTGCCCCTCGATATCTACTCGCGCGTGAGCGGCAGAAAGCAGAGCCTGAAAATGGGCGCCATGAAGGACAAGCTGGAAAAGTTGCAAAAACAGTACGCAAACGACAAGGTGATGTACAACCAGAAGATGCAGGAGCTGTACAAAAAGGAAAACGTCAGCATGATGAGTTCCTGCCTGCCCACCATCGTAACGCTCGCTATCTTCCTCATCGTATTCAATCAGTTCAGCGCATATTCGCAGTATGCAAATTTATATACCTATAACCGCATGATCGAAGCGTATAACGGCGCCGTGATGCAATATTGCGTGGAAGAGCACGACTATTCCATGGCGAACCGCACGTATCTTGACGAAAACGGGAATCTCTGCTACGTATTCGATACGGAAACGGTAGTCAAGAGCACGGCAACGGACAACACCACCGCTTACGACGTGTACCAATCCCTGAACCCGGATAAGTATATCTATTATACCGTAAACAAGGCGACGGGCGAGCTCGACCAATATAAACTGGATACCGAAAAATGCTATAACGCCAACAAGGCGGCGATAGACGCTTTAATAGAGGCAAGCAAAACGGAAGAAAAACCGGAAGGCGATTCCGTTGCGGACGCGACGCTCCTCTTTATGCAGACGAAGGGCAGAGACGCCGCTTCCGAGTACTTTTTAGCGCATCAGACCGGGTTCCTCTGGGTAAAGAACATCTGGTATGCGGATACGACCATGGCGCACCCCGTACAGGACTACACCTCGTTCGTCAATTCCATCACCAGTAAAGTCGAATACAACGGAACGGCAGTCAAACTGACCGAAACCCCCGCTTACCGTTCGGCAACCGCCTATAACGAAATCACCTATAACCTCACCCACGGGGAAAACCCCGTTTCCGGGCAGTACAACGGCTACTTTATTCTGGTCGTGCTGTCCATCGGGCTGATGGTACTTTCGCAGGTGATTGCGATGCGCGGACAGAAGAAGACGAACGACGTATCCAACCCGAGCGCACAGACGAGCCAGAAGATCATGATGGTCGTCATGCCGGTCCTCTTCGGCTTCTTTGCGTTCCGTTACTCGGCGGCGTTCAGTATCTACATGATCATCAATACCTTCATCAGCATCATCGTAACGCTCGTCAGCAACTTCGCCATCGACCGGAAGTTCAGCGAGTATGAAAGATTGCAGATTCAGGAAAAGTATTCCAGAAAGATCAAGCAGGTTACGGGGCAGGCAGAAAACGGCAAAAAGCAATCCGAACGGCGCTTTAAAAAGCTGAAATAACCGATCGGGAAAAACGACAGCCCGAAACCGAAAAGCTTTTCCCGTTCAAACCGGGCGAAAAAGCAAGAAAGGCGAAAAAGCAAGAAAAAAGAAAAGACTTTTGCAAAAAAACGATAAAAAAGACGAAAAGTAAAAAGAGATAAAGTAATGCAGGTATTATTATATTACGATATATAATTAAGATACCGTGATAATATAATATAAGATACCATGATATATAGTTCCCCGCTGCCCGTAAATCCACTCACTCGCACGGGCGTAAGGAACGCCGGGAGGATCCGAAATATTCGGACGTTACAGATACAGCACAGGGTACGGCGTGTTTTTAAAAGTCAGAAAAAAGGGGAACGGGAGGATAGATCTATGTTGAAACAAGGCGTATTTACCGCAAAGACGGTAGAAGAGGCAAAAGCGGAAGGGCTTGCGGCTTTGGGCTTGACCGAAGCGCAGGCAAGCGTGGAAGTGCTGGAAGAAGGCAAAAGAGGCGGATTTTTCGGATTCGGCGCAGTGAAAGCGTGCGTGCGCATCACGGAAAAGCAATCGGCGAAAGCGGAGGCGGAAAGCGTGGAAGAGACTCCCGTTCCGCAGGAAACCGTAACCGAAACGGAAGAGAAAGCGGCTTTGACCGAGGAGACGGAAGCGGAAGATGACGCAACCGAAGCGGACGAAACGGACGATGCGGACGAAGCTGAGGAAACGGAAGAAACCGACGAAACCAATGAAACGGACGGCGAAAGAGCCGTTGCATTCCTGACGGGGCTGCTCGAAAAGCTGGAACTGGACCTGACCGCCACGCTCGTTGCGGAAGGGGAGAAGATCGAGATTGAGCTTGCATCCGAAGACGAACAGAAGGAAAAGGAGATCGTCGGCAAAAAGGGCGAGCTGTTGGATTCCATTCAGACGCTTGCCGGCGCGGTTGCGAACATCGGCAGAACGGAATACAAGAGAGTCGTGGTAGACTGCGGCAACTATCGGGAAAACCGGGAAGAAATGCTCGTGAAGATTGCCAACCGTTGTGCGGAAAAGGCGGTCCGTCTGGGGCGCAAGATCATGATGGAACCCATGCCTCCTTACGAAAGACGCATCATTCACGCCGCTCTGGCGGAAAACGAAAAGGTTACCACGAAGAGCGAAGGCAAAGACCCGAACCGCAGTATCGTGATCGAACCGGAGGGATGCGACCCCGACAGCGAGCCGTTGAAGGAAGCAAGAGGCGGAAAGCGCTACGCTAACAATCGCAAAAATTACAATAAGGGCGGTTACAAAGGCGGCAAACCGTACAACCGCACGAGAAAACCCTACGGCTACGAGGGCAAACCTTACGAGAGAAGAGCTTACGACGAAAGAAAGCCGTATAACGAGGGCAAAACCTACGAGAGAAGAACTTACGACGAAAGAAAGCCGTACAACGAGGGCAAACCCTACGAGAGAAGAGCGTACGACGAAAGAAAGCCGTACAACGAGGGTAAACCCTACGAGAGAAGAGCTTACGACGAAAGAAAGCCGTATAACGAGGGCAAAACCTA
>CAMAGA010000075.1 GCA_945833955.1 uncultured Clostridia bacterium | reverse complement strand
CGGCGGAAAGTACACGGCGGAAAACCTGATCAAGAGCATCATCGTCAGCTCGGCAAACGATTCCTGCGTGGCGATGAGCGAACGCATTGCGGGCAGCGAAGAAGTGTTTGTGGAAAAGATGAACGAAAGAGCCAAGTCGCTCGGCATGGAAAACACGCTGTTTTCCAACTGCACGGGGCTGCCCAAGGATCCGCAGTATTCCTGCGCGAAGGACGTGGCGAAAATGCTGACGGAACTCATCAGGCACGAAAAGTATTTTGATTTCAGCGGTATCCGCAACGAAAACTTCGAGCATTCCGGCGGCAGGGTTACGCAGATGACGAATACGAATAAACTGTTGCGTTCCTACGAGGGCTGCGACGGCGGCAAAACGGGATTCACCAATCAGGCAGGGTTCTGTATGGCGGCAACCGCCAAAAGGGGCAATATGCGACTCGTTTCCGTAACCATCGGCTCTCCCGATTCCGCAACGAGATTCGAGAATGCGGCAAAGATGCTGGATTACGGCTTTGCAAACTACACGAACCGCCTGATCGTGGACGATAAAAACCCGCTGGGGGAAAGCGTTTGCGTTCGGGGCGGCAAAAAGGACGAAATCACCGTCCGCCCGGAAAGATGCTCTTATCTTTTTACGGAGAAGAATGAAAAGCCGGAAATTTCTTTGGAAATCCGGGTGGAGGAAAAGATTAAGGCTCCCGTGGAGTACGGGCAGAAGGTGGGTACGATCAGCGTATATCGGGACGGCGTGGAAATAGATTCCCTTGCGCTCGTTGCCAACGAAAGCGTTGCCAAGGCTACCTATTGGGATTCCGTAAAGGACGTGATGCAAAACTGGAATATTGGCTGAAAATCAAGCCGTCGCTTGCAAAAAGCGGCGGCTTTGCGCATTTTATTTATTGACATCTTCTTGCGGCGGTGATAAAATATATACACGGAAATAGAAGATAACGAGGTATTACCAATGAATATACTGGCAGGCAGAAGAATCAACGAACGCGGACATCTGGAGATCGGCGGCGCAGACGCAACGGAACTTGCGCAAACTTTCGGCACGCCGCTCTACGTTTTTGACGAAATGCAGATTCGGTCCATGTGCAGAATTTATAAAAAGACGATTGCAGAAGAATACGACGGCAACGGGCTCGTGCTGTATGCATCCAAGGCGTTTTCCTGCATGGCTATGTACAAAATAGCGGCGCAGGAAGGCATCGGCGTGGACGTGGTTTCCGCAGGGGAACTGTATACGGCGGTGCAGGCGGGCTTCCCTGTAGAGCGTGCGTATATGCACGGCAACAATAAACTGGAAAAAGAACTGATCTTTGCGTTGGAATCGGGTATCGGCAATATCGTAATCGACGCCTATTCGGAAGCGGATAAACTGAACGAACTTTGCAAGGAAAGGGGAATGGTGCAAAACGTGCTCATCCGCATCAATCCGGGCGTGGAAGCGCATACGCATCACGCCGTACAGACGGCTACGCCGGACAGCAAATTCGGCTTTGCCACGCAGGACGGCTCTGCCGCAAAGATTGCAAAATACGTCATGGCAAAGGAAAATCTGCGTTTAAAGGGGTTCCATTGCCATATCGGCTCGCAGATTTTTGAAAAGTCTTCCTTTGCGCTGGCGGTGGATAAGTGCGTGGACTTTATGGCGCAGCTGCAAGCGGAAACGGGCTTCGAGACGGCGGAACTCAACCTTGGCGGCGGCTACGGCATCTGGTATACGGACGAGGACGCAAAAGTATCGGTGGAGGGCTATGCGGAGTATCTGAAAGCGATCATTGCCGAGTTGAAAGCAAAGACGGCGCAGTACGGATTGAAGCGCCCGAAATTGCTCGTCGAACCGGGGCGCTCCATCGTAGGGGAAGCGGGCACTACGCTGTATACGGTGGGGGCAATCAAGGATATCCCCGGCATCAAAAAGTACGTTGCCGTAGACGGCGGTATGTTTGAAGCGCCCCGATACGCCCTGTACGGCTCCAAATATACGGCAATTTTAGCCAACCGCGCCAACGACAAGAACGAGGAAATCGTGACCATCGCAGGGAAGTGTTGCGAAAGCGGCGATATCGTTGCCGCCAACGTGCCTTTGCCCAAGGTAAACACGGGGGATATTTTGGCCGTTCTTTCCACGGGGGCTTACCATTATTCCATGGCAAGCAACTATAACCGGAATTTTATTCCTGCCGCCGTACTCGTAAAAGAGGGAAACGCCAGAGTCATTATAAAGGCGCAGACGTTTGCGGACCTCGTGCGCAACGACGTCATCCCCGAAGATCTGCAATAATCGTACCCTGTAGCTTTTCCGCTTTTGCGGTATGCGTAACCGGGGAAACGAAGCGGAAATCCATTGTTCCTCTCTTTCGTTTGGTAAAAACAGCGGAAGAACGGACGGTTTTTATGGAAAATAGATTGATTTTTTCAAAAAAAAGTGTATAATAGGTATAATTATGGATTACTATATCGAACGAATTTTATATTACGTGGCAAGCTTTCTTGCCGTTGCCGTCGTGCTGACCTTTCATGAGTTCGCACACGCCTTCGTTGCGCATAAATGCGGCGACGATACCGCCCGTATGGAAGGGCGTATGACTTTAAATCCGTTGAAGCACTTCGACCTTCTCGGTCTGGTCATGTTCACGCTCGTCGGGTTCGGCTGGGCAAAACCCGTTCCCATCAATCCGTACAATTTCAAAAAGGAAAGACGGGACCTCGTTCTGGTTTCTTCCGCCGGCATCATCATGAACTATATCATGGCTTTCGTTTTCTGGCCGCTGTATCTGCTGTTTATCAAATACGTAGTTGCAAGTTACGGTAACGTGCTGATCGTCATACTGGTGGAAAACTTCCTGTACTGCGTAGTGGCTTATTCCCTCGGCTTCTGCGTGTTCAATCTGTTGCCGTTCTATCCGTTGGACGGCTTCCGCATCGTAGACGGTATGTGCAGGCGGGATAACAAAGTACTGCGGTTTTTGCGCCGTTACGGCTATGGGATTTTGCTCGGACTGATCGTGGAAAGCTTCTTATGCAGATTCCTTGCCGATTATGTTTACTTTTTCGGGTATCTGGATATTTTAGGGTACGTGCTTTCCTTTGCGCAAGGCATTCTCGGGTGGCCCATTACTGCGTTCTGGGGGTTGATTATATGATCACTTACAACGATTCGGAAGCGTTTGAATCGGTTGTGGACTACGATACCGTACTGGATAACTTTGAAGGTCCCTTGGATTTTCTGCTCTTTCTCATCAATCGGGAACGCATCGAAATCAAAGATATCTTCGTTTCCAAGGTAACGGAACAGTTTCTGGATTACGTGCGGAATATGCCTGACCTCGATATCGAAAAGGCAGGGGAATATCTTGCGATCGCGGCAACGATTCTGGAAATCAAGGCAAGAAGTTTAGTGCCTTGCCTCATCGAAGACGAAGACTTTGCCATGGATTATTATGAGGACGATCCCAAGGAAGAATTGAAGCGGGCGTTGGAAGAGTATAAGATTTATAAGGAAGAATCGGCAAAGCTCAAAGAGTTGGAAAGATTGGGTCACTTCTTTAAGGAACCGGATGCGGAAATGACCAAGGCTCGGCTGGAAATCAAAAATTTTACGCTGGACAATCTGTTATCCGCCTTTACAGAAGTCATGATGAAGCGGGAGGGTATGCAAAAAGAACAACGCCTGTATCATGAAATTCCAAAAGAAGTTTACACGGTGGCGGATAAAGTACAGCTCATCCGCAGAGTCGTAACGGAAAACGAAGAAGTGGAATTTTCCGCCTTGTTTAACGACGATTATTCCAAAAATGAAAAGATAACGACTTTTCAGGCACTCTTAGAACTTTTAAAGCATCAATACGTATGCGTAAAACAGGAAGAACAGTTCGGTCCTATCCTGATTACGTTGAATCCGAACAGAAACGAGGGTGAAGAAATTGGAGAACTTGACGAATATAATTGAGGCCATTTTATTTGCTTCCGGCAAGCCCGTATCTACCGGGGATATCAAATCCCGTCTTTCCGTCGGCAGGGGCGAATTTAATAAAGCCGTCAGGGAGCTTGCCAAAAAATACAGCGGCAGCTGCGGCATTATGCTGTTGCAGTTTAACGGAAAGTTACAGCTTTCCACCAATCCCGACTATAAAAACGAGGTTGCCGCCGTGGTTGCCCCCATTCGGGAAAAGGAGTTTACCCGCACCGTTTTGGAATGTGCGGCAATTATCGCTTATCGTCAGCCCATCACCAAAGCGGAACTGGAGCAGATCCGCGGCGTCAGTTGCGACTACGCCATCCGTTCCCTTTTAGAAATCGAAATGATCCGCACGCGCGGCAGAAAGGACGTGCCGGGCAGACCTATTCTGTACGGTACGACCGACGAGTTTTTAAAGCGATTCCATTTGAAGAACCTTTCGGAACTGCCCGATTACGACACGTTGATGCAACGCATTGCCGCCGCTACGGAACAGGCGGAAGCGGAACCGCTGGCGGAAAACAGTTATATATATGCGTCTTCCGAAGAACGTCCGGAAGAGGAGGAACTGCCTTCCTCCGGGAGTTTTTCTGCCTCCGCTGCGGCGGAAACGGCGACGCACGCAGACGAAAAGGGCGTCTCTTCCGACGGTACCGGCGATAGCGGTGCTTTGGACGGCTCTTCGGATAGCGATTCCGACGGCGCAGGGGGCTCTTCGGATAGCAGTTCTGAAGACGGCGGGGAAGACGACGTACCCGATTTTTTGAAGGGAACCAGCGGAATTATCCGTATCGAATAAGCGGGTATTTTGAAAAAGATCGCCTTTCGGGGCGGTCTTTTCACATACTTTTAACAGGATTTTAATTTGAATTTACCTTGCCGCTTATACGATTTAGTTGACAGGTCGGCAATATAAATGTTATAATGTATTAAAATATATGAATATTTATAAATTCATAAGTAAAGGAGTGTACGCAATATGAAGAAGAAACTGATATTATTATGTTTGTCTCTGTTGCTTGTATTTACCGCAATCGCCACCGCCTGCGGCCCGGATAGCGATATTTCCGCTTCCGAATCCGCATCGGAGAGCATTTCGGAAAGCGTCGGGGAGAGCTCTTCCGATTCGACGCATAGTTCCGAAGCGGAATCTTCCTCTTCCGCAAGTTCTTCGTTCAGACCGGAAAACCCGGACGAAAGCGGTATGGAGATAGACGATAAGAGAACGATGCGCCAGAAATTCACCGCTTCCGTTGCCGCAATCGGTTGCAATTATACCAATTTTTATGCAGATACGCAGACCAAGGAAGAATCCGAAAACGGGTTCGGCACGATTTACGTTACGGAAAGCTGGTGCTATAACGTAATCACGGAGGAAGGGTACTATACATATAATAATAGTTACTACTACTTCAAAAATAACACGGGTACTAAGGTCTATCTGACGGACGATAACCGCAAAGGTTCCGCCGCACAGTATACCGCAAAGTACACGATCAGCAACGTGATCGATACGAATAAGTTTGAATATACGCATTCGGAAGACATGGGTGAGGGCGAAACGTATTACTATTTCGAGACGACCGATTCCTACATCACGAACACGCTCGGCGCTTATTTCAACTATTACAATATCACCAAGATCGAAGCGTTCTTAAACGCCGATTATGATTTCGTGGGTTATTACTTATACCAGGGTGCTTCCACGGTAGTGGTAAACTGGATCATGGACGTAGGCCAGTGGGGCGAAGACTTCTCCGACATTGCCGCGGACGGCGTGGAATACGGCGTTCCCCGCAACGAAGAAGCGGAAGCGGATCTGGCAGCCGCCATCGAAGTGCTCGGCTGTAACTTCACCGCTTCCTCCCGCGATTATTACGATACCTTCCAGACGTACGTTACGGAAACGCAGCTCTTCAACGATTATAACGGCGATGGTTTTGAGGGCTATTACGTTTACAACGGCAACACCTACGAGTACTGTTACGAACACCTGATTGCAGGCGGCGGCAGATACTATATTTCCGCAGATACCTACGTCGGCGCCGCTTCCCTGTATTCGGATATCTTCAACCTGAACAATTCGTTTGCGCCTGCCAAGTTTACGTATTACGGGCTTTCCGGTACGCAGCGGGATACGCAACGCTATCCTATGTTCATCTCCTACGACGATCATGCCCTGACTTTTGCGGAGCAGATCACGGAACACGCTGCAGATTATATCATTGCGTTTATGGATGCATCCGCCATCGGCGGCGTTCGGTTCAACGTATACAGCGCAAGCTCCGGTATGCTGGCTATGGTTACCTTCTCTTCCATCGGTACTACCGTCATTCCCGAAGGCCCCGACAGCATCTACGTGAAGAGCGAATACTCCACCGAAACGGACCACGGGGACTTTTCCGCATTCGTAGGGGAATGGAAGATCACGCAGATTATGGAAGGCGCAGATTACAGCTCCAATCCGGAACTGGTATCTTTGAATGACGTTTTAAAGATTGACGAGTCGGACGTTCTTACCTATAATCAAAAGACGTATACCTTTGTAGCCGAAGCGCAGGACGGCATTCGCCAATACTCCAATGCGAGTGCGAATTTCCTCGTAATGGTGGACGGCGCATCCATGGTTGCCGTTTATAGCGAATCGCAGTATGAGTACGTTATGTTCGTTGCTTCTGCCGTGCAGGAGAGCGCCGAATGGGGCGGCAATTATTCCGTTACCTATATCTATAACGGAAAAGTTTATGAAACCAAAGTAGGCAGATATGCTCTGCTCGATACTTTCTATTCCGGAGACGGCTACGCGGTTATAGACGGAAAGGTCTATTCCGTATGGGTAAATCCCGCAACGGGCGTAGCGGAAACGGGCGAGGAATATTACGTCTGCACGGAAGAAGAATATATCGCCGGTTATAATATCGCGCTCATGGATTTTGCAGCCATGAGCAACCTCGGCGCGCAGGGCGACGACCCGGATACGATCTGGTACTACTCCAAAGATGCCGATCTGATGCAGCTCTTTGCAAATATCACTTTCGTCGGCTCCGGCAAGTGCGACCATATGTACTTTATGGTCGGTGCGGACGGCAGTATCGGCTTCGTTATCATGGATGTCAACGGCTCGATTATTGCGCAAGGAACGGTTTCTACGGACGGAGTAGATGATTATTGCGGCCTCACGCAGGTTGATTTTGACGGTACGGTTTTCGATATCGGCTAAAAAAAGGCGAACGTTTCCTATATTTATCACATAATTATCATAA
>CAMAGA010000074.1 GCA_945833955.1 uncultured Clostridia bacterium | reverse complement strand
AAGAAGTCAGAACTTAATTGGGAAGCCTCGGTTATTTCAACGCGTACTATTTTTTTGTAACTACAAACTTTACAGGTATCACTTTCAGTAAAATCGTGTTCTTCTGTCGCATTGCAGTTTTCGCAGGAATGATTATTCTCATCCTCTTGTAACCAGCTATGTCCCGTTGCAAGTATTTCTGACTGTGCGGTCAAAATTTCACCGCAAACGGAGCAATGCTTGCCTTCCGTCAAGCCCGTTTCCGTACAATTCGGATCTACCGCTTTGTCGATTACTTCGGTATGACCGAGTGCCTCTATGGTTTGCTGTGCAACGAGAACTGTGTTACATACGGAGCAATGCTTGCCTTCCGTCAAGCCCGTATCCGTACAAGTCGGAGCTACCGCTTCGTCGATTACTTCGGTATGACCGAGTGCGGGTACAACTTCCTGTGCAACGAGAACTTCGTTACATACGGAGCAATGCTTGCCTTCCGTCAAGCCCGTTTCCGTACAATTCGGATCTACCGCCGCATCCGTTACTTCGGTATGACCTTTTGCAAGTACAACTTCCTGCGCAACGAAAACTGCTTTACATACGGAGCAATGACTGCCTGCCGTCAAGCCCGTTTCCGTACAAGTCGGAGCTTTCGCTTCGTCTGCTACTTCGGTATGACCGAGTGCGGGGATTTCCTCATTATAGCTTTTACCGCAAACGCCACACGCAATGGAAGCTTCGCCCACTTCCGTACAGGTTGCCGGTTTTACTTCGGTATATATTTCATGATCGTGATCGTGCGATACAATGTCGTCCGAGCGATCCAGAACGGAAAGCTGGTACAAATCGATTGACGTTGCTTCCGTATATGCTTCGGGGAAAACGATTGCTTCTCTGCCTTCCGTCAGTAAAATTATATTATCTGCAGGATAGTAAAGGAATTTATATCCTTGCGTTACCGGCGTAAAGGTTTCTTGCGAAACTCCGTTTGCCATTAAAAGTTGTCTTACGGCGATAATCTGCGCATTTTCGGGATTTTCTTCCGCAAAGGCGATGATATTGGCAACGGTTTCTACCTGTCCCGCCGTGGTGACCGCCAGAATTTCGTTCATATTCCGACAAGTCGCCTTGTCTTTTGCAATGTTTGCGTTTTTGATTACGCTCGAAAACGTGGGAATCAGCACCGCAGCCAGAATACCGATGACTGCGATTACGATGAGCAGTTCCACCAGCGTAAAACCTTTTCTCTTCGTTTTCATATTTTGAACTCTCCTTGTTCTATTTCAACGCATTGTATGCGATGATTGATTATTTTCGTGCATTCCCAAGTGCCGCTCCTTGGGTTACTCCGTTTTTTCGGCAACGCAAAAAACCGCGTAGTAACTGCGCAGAGTATTGCTACTCCACGCCTACGCGGTTATCCTTACCGTTATAAAATATGTATGCGAAAAGGGCAGACTTATTCTGTCTGTCTGTTTGTCTGTTTGTCTGTCTGAGATTGTCGCAGGATGGTACATGACTGTCAACTCCTTTTTCGCATTTTTTATAAATGGATTGCAAATTTTTTTGCTGTACGCAAGCGCATTTCTTTGCAAATTACATTCACAACCTCGCTCACGTTTTCACGATTCTAACACAAAATATACAAAAGCACAAGTAATTATACAGCAGGAATGAAAATATTTTAAAGGAACTTTTCCTATAATTGGTTCTATCCTACGGCAGAGCGTTGCAAACGGCGGTGTTTTGGGCGGGAATCCGCCCCGAACGGGGCTATATTGTACTTATTTACATTTCAGTATTAAGCTAAAATAAGAAAACGCTCCCGTAAATCCGGAAGCGTTTCCCTGCCGTTTGTATTCGTTTTGCATTCGTTTTGCATTCGTTTTGCATTCATTTTGCCTTCGTTTTGCATACCCTTGCTTATTATTTATAACGGGTGTTGATAATGCATATATAGAAATCAAGTACCCCTCAGAGAGGAGTACTTGATTTTTGGTGCGGATAACAGGATTTGTGCCTTTAGCGGCACGCCCCATTATTCGTATATCATAAATTCGTATATCTAAGGTCTTTTATATCCTCGTTTATGCTTGTAATTTTTTGCAGGCAAAAAATTGCAAGCAGCTGAAAGCAAACTGATTTTCCACTGTTTTTTGAAAAACAGTGGGGAGAGAAAATCACCTCCCACCCTCGAATCCTGTTATATATTCCAAATAAAAAATATATTTGCAACCGAATGTTGCAAATATATTTTTGGTGCGGATAACAGGATTCGAACCTGCAAGATGCGGATTCTAAGTCCGTCACGTATGCCAATTCCGTCATATCCGCTTATCGAGGAGAGAGCGGGAGCGGCTTGCTCCTTTTTCGGGATTACCCGACTCCCCTCTATTATACCCCCCGAAAGAAAGGCTTGTCAACTCTTTCTTCGCCCTATCCGAACGAATTTATCGCTCCTCTCTCCTTTTCCTATTTGACCGAATTGATTTTGAGCAGGTATTCGTAAATTTCCGAGTCCGTTTTGCGGTACTCTTCCATTGCCAGCTCGATTTGTTCCTTGCCCCGATCGGATGCGATTGCCATGGATAATTTACCCACGGCGTTGATTCCCTTTAAAATCAATACGTTCTCCTGCGAGCGGAACTTATTCTTTTCTTCCATGCGCTTATCCCGCCGCTCCTGCTTGCGCTGGTACAAGTACGCCACCACCGCCGCAAATGCCGCCGTGCAGGCGCTGATCATGATTGCCGCTATATCCATGGCTCATTCCTCCGTGATGCGCTCCGAGACTTCCGTAATGAGCAGGGGATAGTAATACGAGCCGAGGTAGTCCCTTGCGTACGTATCCATGAGCGCCGCCGTGACGCGCGTCTGTCGGTTGGGGTATTCCGCCATATAGTAAGCGTAGACCACGTCGTGCCGCTCCTTTCTCGTGAGCGCTTCGTCCAGCTCGTACGGGCAGCGGTTCTTCGTATCCGACGGGTAGTTGCCGTGTTCGAGGTCAAAAATGAGCTGTTCGGAGATGGCTTCTATCTCCGCATCGGCGTCCGCGCGGATATCCGCTTCCCGCGTTTCCAGAATGGACGAGCGCACGGTGCCCTGTCGGGTGAGCCTGTACTTAAGCGAGGCGATTTCGTCTGCGGCGCGCTTTAAAATTGCTTCCTTTTTGCGCTGGGCTTCCCGGATGATCATCTGTGCGCCCGTGGAGATTGCGCCCATTTCTTCCGTTTCTATCTGTATGATATCGATATTGATCGCCATGCGCTATACCCCCGTTTCCGTTTCCGTATAGATGCGGCTGACCGCACAGCCGGGTGCGGAAGAGCGGATACCGATCGTGAAGAGACTGCCCGGCAGGTTGGGATGAAAGACGGAAAGCTCCCCGCGGGAATTGAGTTCGTACCACCGCATTCCGTACTCCGAGCGCACCCAAAGCCGCATCTGCCCCCGTGCAAGGATGCAGAGCTTGCGGAGGATTTTGCGCTCCCCGTCGCCGCCCGTATCGACCGCTTCGCTCACCCACTCCTTTTCCATGGGTACGCCCATGTCGCAGGCGTAACTTAAAAAGCACAGCACCACGTTGTTGCGAAGCACGGCGAGCTTTTCGCCTTCCTCCGTGACGATACGGGAAATACCGTCCGCATCGGCGGTGATGACGTAGCCTTCGTCCGTGGAAAGATCGCCGCAGAAGATATCGCCGCCTGCAAGGAGCACGTAGTATTTGCCGTCCGCATACACGCCCTCGCCGCCCTCGTATTCGGGCAGGTTGCGCACGTGCGTGAACACGCGCTTGGCGGAAGTGCCGTTAAAGAGGTAGAAGCCGTCCGTTGCCATGTAGACGATGTTTTCGCCCGCCACCGCCGCCGACTTGCCGTAGACGGCGCCGTTTGCAAGGTGCTTGGTTTCCGCCGTAAAGCCGAGCGTTTCCCCCTTGCCCTCTATGCGTGTGACGCCGTTTTTGCGCACGGCGTACAGGGCGTTCCGAATGGAAAAGAGCCTTAATACCTCGCCTGCGTCCGACGGCAAGCGCACGTATCCGCCCCGATTGACCTTTTGCGTAAAGTCGTTGGGCTGCAGTATGGCGGAAAACTCGATGCGGGCGGGGTCGTTTGCGGTAACGCCGAACAGTCTTTCGCCGTAAATACAGACATCCCGATACCAGACGGAATTGCCCGCCACGTTGCCCTCGTCCCCGTGGATGATCAGGCCGTGATTGGTGGGGAAGAGGATGAGAGGCACGCCCTGCCCGCTTTCATAGAGGACGGGGCGGCCGCAGTACAGAACGGGCTCCGGATGGAACAGCTCGAACGCGCCCGTATCGTTTTGGCAATACAGCTTGCCCGTTACGGACAGCACGTACAGCGTCCGGTTACACCGATACACCGCCTTTGCCCGCTCCGCATCGGGCAGAACGATTTGCGTATAGGCGGTAAGGCCTGCGCCGTCGGAAAGTTCCCCGTTGCAAGAGCGGAAGTTGACCGCCCGACTTGCCACCAGCCGATGGGAAGCGTTGAACACGGACTCGCCGCCTTGCTTTTCCGTAATGCCGCCGAGGAAGGTAAAGCACCGCCGTACCTTTTTTCGCTTAGGTACGTTGCATTGTTTGGGGAAGTACATTTTAAATCCATCTCCTCCCCGGGACGCGCAGGGAACGGCGCTCGAAACACGCCGCCGCTAAGGCGTCCTTGTATTTTTTGTCCCATACGACCGCTTCGTCGTACATACCGTTTGCAAGGCAGTACTCGCACGCCGTGCCGTATACGACGAGTCGCTCGGTGACGGCGTCCGCAAAAGTACACTCGTCCGAAAGGCTCTTCGGGGTCGGGCGGACGTGGAACTGAATCGTCACCTTGCCCTTTTGCGTAAACAACGCGCCGTTACGCACGGTAAAGGGCGTTTCCCTGCCGTACTCGTCCAGCACGCGCAGAACGGCGATATTTTGCGGATGCACGTCCTCGAGCATGATCACCCCCACGCTCTCCATCGTAACTTCCGCATAGACGGGCAGATAGTCCACGGAAATTTCGTTTTCCACGAGGTTATAGGCGGCAAGCAGGCTCTCCGCTTCCCGCTCGGAATACGCCTTGTCGAACGTTTCCCCCGTGGCGATATACTTTGCAAGATCGGCTCTGCCCAGCATCTGCGCCGTCGTCTTTAAAATGGATGTAACCAACATTTTTTCTCTTTCTCTCCTTTTTTCGTTCTTTTCGTTCTTTTCTTTCCCCCTTCTCCCCTTCTCCCGACAGGCAAGGCTTCTCTTTCCGTCGCCCCCGAAGCTTTCCGTCGCTCCCGAAGCTTTCCGTCGCTCCCGAAGCTTTCGGAGACTTTCGGAAGCTTTCGGAGACTTTCGGAAGCTTTTGGAGACTTTCGGAAGCTTTTGGAGACTTTCGGAAGCTTTTGAAAGGCGGCGCAGAGGCTTGACTTTTCCGCCTCTGCGCCGCCCCGATACCTTTCGTTCCCCGCTTGCGTGCGGTCAGGCAAAAAGCCCGCGGAGCGAAGCGTTTACGGAACCATCCCCGAAAGTATTACAGGATGATGCCGCCGTCGTCATCGTCGGTCACGAGGCCCGTGATTCTGCCCTGACCGCAAGGGCGGGTGCAGATGAGGTCCGCATACTTGACGAGCGTCGCCGTGTACACGGGCTTGCCTGCCACCTGTTTGATGACCTTACCGTCGTCGCCTTCCAGCCACTGCCAGTCGCACAGCTGATGCAGGCAGAAGTCGTCCGTGTTGAGCAGGTAGATCGTGCCCTCGGGGCAGAAGCGGTCTGCCACGATGGGGATGCCGTTGTAGCTCATTGCCTTGTAGCCGCCGGCGATTTCCACCGTGTCGGTAGAATACTTGCTGTTCTTGTAATATTCCTGAATGAGCCGCTTTACCTTAAAGGAGCAGACGATGAAATTGATTTTGGAGCCGGAGCGCATTTCGATTTCGTCGATGACTTCCTGCAGGTACTGTTCGTTGAAATTGCTGATTTGCAATTCCTTTTCATACGGTTTCATCCACGGGTTTTTGGATACGTCCACGCCGTAGAGGGTGCCGTCGTTATCGAACAGAGCGCCGATGCCCGTCAGTTCCAGATCCTTGGAATTCTGGAGGGTGAGGAAGGTATTGCTGCCGCTCACTGCGGGTACGGAGCTTAGGTACACGGTCTTTTCCGTGTGGTCGATGCCCGTGATGCGAATGCCGGAAGCGATCTTGGTATCGCCGTTATAGGCGTCCACGAGCATACCTTCCGCAAGGTTGGCGGTGGTATCCACCTTTACGCCGCCCGTAACTGCGGACTTGACTTTTGCCAGCTTGCCCGAACCGTTGCCGTAGAGCATTCTCTGGAAGTTGAAGGAAGAGGAGCGCACGAGCCCTTCCATTTCCTCGTTCAGAAGGTCCACGAATGCGCCCTCGTTGTTCTGGGACGCCCGCACCGCCTTATCGGAAATCTCGATGGTGCCGTACAGGTTTTTGAGCGGCGTTACGAAGTTGGCGTAACTGCCCGAAGACGCGTTGGGCAAAGCGCCGTCTTCCGTGCCTGCGCCGATGCCGCCGTTGAGGCCGAAGCGAACGGTGCGTACCACGTTCTTGCCCCATACGTTGGCGGCGGACTTGTGGATGGCGGCAAAGAAGGGGCTTACGGAAGTATCGAGCTGTTCCTTCACTGCGCCGAGGTAGTAGTTTTTCAATGCGCTGTCTGCGCTTTCAATGGTGATCATATCGTTTTTTTCTCCTTTTTTTGATTATTTTTTGGATTGATTTGTTATTCGGTTTTTTGAATCGGAACGTCCGATGATTGCAGAATAAAAGAATAATTTTTTTGAACTATCTGAATTGCTTTGATTTTAAATTCCCGTTTTATTCTCTATTCTTTTTTTGAAGGATATCCCCGACCTTTCTTTTTACGCCGTCGATTTTTCGGGGGATAAATCGGCGGCACTTGCTTCGATACAAGTTGAAGGCATAGAATCAGGAACTGCTTCGCCCCGGCTCTCGCCTTCGGGGGAGCTGTCTCCGCAGGAGACTGAGGGAGAGAACCGTCGGCACTTGCTTCAATACAAGTTGAAGGCATAGAATCAGGAAGTACCTTGCCCCTTGGCTCCACCTGACGGGGGAGCTGTCAGCGAGCAGAATGCGAAGCTGACTGAGGGAGAGACTTCCCCCTGCTTTTTGCGAGCAAAAAATTGCAAGCATAAATGAGACGGAACAATTCCTTTCTGAATCCTTTCAGCCGAACGGAAGCACGGTTTTTTTCTCTCCCTCCGTCAAAAATCGAAGATTTTTGCCACCTCCCCCGTCAGGT